>NZ_JBEPEH010000025.1:0-43210 GCF_040300725.1 Dactylosporangium sp. NPDC000244 | reverse complement strand
GCACCTCGAAGTCCCCGCCGGCTTCCAGGCCAACCCCCACGCCGGCGGCGGCTTCCAGGTCGACAACCTCACGAACGCCGCGCACTTCGAGCGGTTCGACATCAACGGCACCCTCACGCACGTCGGGGTCCGGGCCGACAACCTCGCCGGCAACGTCGAGCACTTCCTCGTCAACCCGGTCGGTGGCGGCTGGCACGCCGAGCACGCGGTCACCGGGGCGCAGATCCCGCACCTGCGGGTGCAGCGGCTGGCCGGCAACGACTTCCGGGTCACCGACACGCGCGGGCTGCACAACGGGGAGTACCGCGTCCACAACCCCGACGGCGGGGTCACCGCGCAGTCGTTCAACGTGCTGCGCGACGGGCGGCCGACCGTCCGGCAGTTCGTCGCCGACGTGCCGAACGGGACCTGGCGGCTGCACGAGAACGGGGCGCCGGTGGTCAATCCGGGGCCGTTCCAGCGCGGTACGGCCGACTTCGCCGGCGCCGTCAACGGTCGCGTGAAGCTGCTCACCGACACCGGGGCGGAGATGTTCCACCGCCGTCCGGTGCCGGGCGCGAACCAGACCCTCGACGTGTTCCGCACCGTCGGCAACGACCTGCGCGGCGGGCAGCGGCCCCAGTGGGCCAAGTTCGACCAGACCGGGACGCTCGTCGACCACGGCGTGCGGCGCTTCGACAACTCGGCGGTGTCGTGGCGGGACGTGAGCCACACCGGCACCCCGTCGCACGCGATCCGGCAGAGCCTCGGTGGCGGCGAGGTCATCGCGACCCGCGACGCGCTCGGCCAGTGGCGCTGGACGCGGGTGGACCGCAACGGCGCCGAGCTCGGCAGCGGCGTGCGGACCGTGGACCACGACGGCGGGTGGACCGACCGGATGACGCCCGGGGCCGGGGGCGCGCCGGGGGCGATCGCCCAGCGGCAGCACGGGCCGTGGCACGGGCCGGACAACGCGGGGATGTACAAGGAGTACGACCTCGCGGGCGGGGCCCCGGCGGCGACGTGGAAGTCGCACTCCCCGCACGGCAAGGACGCCGGGAAGCTGCAGAACCTGCCGAACGGCTCGACGCTGGAGACGGCCCGCTGGTCCGAGCAGCGCCCGCCGCACTGGGCGCGCCGGTTCCTCGCGGGCGTCCCGGGCGGCGTGTTCCGGCTGCACGAGAACCAGTTCCTGCGCACCGACACCAAGTTCCAGGTGTTCACGTGGACGCGCATGGACCCGGGCGCCGTGCGCACCGACGGGTTCCGGTTCGTGTCGATGAGCGAGGCCGCGTACGACGTCGGGCGGGACGGGCGCTTCGTGCGGTACACCGGCAAGTTGGAGCACGGCAACACGCTCACCGTCGGGCACGACGTCGTCCCGCTCCCCGCCGGCGCGGCCCGCAACCCGTTGCACGTCCCGTGGTCCGAGGGGGCCGGCAACCTCAGCGGCTACCGGGTGTCCTTCGGCCGCGGCGTCCACGCGGACGGCCGGGTGTGGGAGGACCGCTTCGTCACGGCCGGCGACTGGTACGCCTTCAACAACAACTACCGGGTCGCCCGGGCCGGCTACGCGGACGGCTCGATCCGCGAGTTCCAGCGCCCGCCCGCCGCGGGTGGGGCCAACGGCGCCTTCGCGTCGCGGATCGACGCGTTCGAGGGCGTGGGCCGGCCGTGGGTGCAGCGCGACATCCACGGCGTCGTGGTCGGCCGCTCCGACGAGTTCCCCACGATGGCCCCCGGCGGCGGGACCGTGCACGTGGAGGCGACGGGCGGGGCGACGACGCGACGCTGGACGTGGACCGACGGCACGAACAGCGGCACCCGCGACTGGGGCCGCAACTTCAACGGCCCGCACACCACGTTCGACGACTCGTTCCGCGACTTCCAGCGGGTCAACGGCGTCAACGTGCTGGTGCGGGAGCGGCGGATGCTCGACGGCGGCGCGTACGTCGACGCGTGGCGGGTCGACAACGCGGCGGGCGGCCACACCTGGCACTGGCACCGGGTGGACCGCCACGGCAACGTCACCGCGCCGCTCGGGGCCGGCCGCGAGTGGTGGAACGGCCGGGCCTGGCACGCGGAGTGGTCGCCGGGCGCCACGAGGTTCCGGGACCTGACCGGCCCGACCCTGGTCCGTGACGTTCCCGCCGCGGATGTGCTGAGGGTGCGCGAGTACCGGGGCGGCGACCTGGGCGTGTGGAAGGAGTTCGACATGGGCGCCGTCGTCCGGGAGCGCAAGCCGCTGCCCGGGGTCGGCTTCATCGAGAAGGACGCGTGGCGGGGGCAGTGGCGGCAGTACGACGCGGCCGGCACCATCGTGGCCAGGCGCGACGACGCCGGCTGGGTGCACGTGCCCGGCGTAGGGCGCGGCCTCGACCTCGCCGGGCGGGAGCTGGACTACCGCGGCTGGGCGTCGGAGGTGCGGGGCTGGAACCGGCGCATCCGCGAGAGCAACCGGATGGCCTGGGGCGGCGAGCTGCACGTCGGCAACCTCAACGAGGCGCTGTACAAGCCGTACTGGCAGCACGCCGCGCAGAAGATCGCGCTGGAGTTCGCCCAGGAGTTCCTGCTCGAGTTCGCGGCCAACCTGGTGGTCAACGCGATCGTCGACGCCATCGCGGGCAAGCAGTTCAACGGCCAGGACGCGCTCAAGGCGTTCGCGAACGCGGCCGTGGGCTCGGCGGTCAAGAGCGCCGTCGGCTCGGTGATGCACGAGAACCGGTTCGGGCCGATGCAGCGCACCGCCGACCTCAAGGCCGGCCTGGCGAACATCGACGGCGGCAAGGCCTGGTTCCGCAAGCCGCTCAACCACGACAAGCACTGGAGCAACGAGTGGGCCGGCAACGAGACGGCGACCCGCTGGCGGGGCGGCACCTATGACTTCGCGTTCAACGTCCCGGTCGCCGGGCTCACCGGCTTCGTCAACGGCGCCATGAACGCCTCGGTCTTCGGCATCACCAACGCCAACGGAGACACGATCTATCTCTCCGGCGGCGCGGCCGCGTTCGACGGGCTGCTCGCGGCCGCGTCGGGCATCACCGGCGCGGTCACCACCACGATCGGCAAGACGCTGTTCAACGCGGGGCTGGGCGGGCGGGCGTTCCACCGGCAGGGCCTGGCCGAGTTCGGCTTCCAGCTGCCCTGGAAGATCGTCGAGAAGGTCGTCACCTCGGAGCTGCTCAAGGCGTTCCGGCCCAGCGTCAACCCGTGGTACTACCAGCCCGGAGGATGGCCGTGACGGTACATCTGGTGGCCCCCGGCCGCCGCGGAGCCCATCCCGACCTGGCCACGGCCGTGCGGGCGGCCGCGCCCGGTGACACCGTCGCCGTGGCCCCGGGCCGCTACGCCGAGACGCTGCGGCTGGACCGGCCGGTGACGCTGCGCCCCGAGGCCGGGACCGGCAGCGTCGAGCTGGTCCCGGCCGGCACCGAGCCGGCCCTGACGGTGGCGGCCGGGGACTGCGCGGTGCACGGGTTCGCGATCACCGGCACCGACCCGTCCCGGCCGCTGGTGTCCGTCGTGGACAGCGGCGGGCTGGTGCTGGAGGACGTCCGCGTCCGCCAGGGGCGCGTCGAGGCCCGGGGGCCGGCCGCGCTGGCCCTCACCGGCGGGGCGATCGAGGGGGCCGCGGGCGCCGCGCTGCACCTGGTCGGGCCGGCCCGGGCCGAGGCCACCGACGTGCGCATCGGCGACGGCGCGGGGGTCGTGCTCTCCGGCGACGCGCAGTTCGCGGCGACCCGGCTGCGGCTGCACGGCACCGAGGGCTCCGCGATCCGGCTGCGCGGCACCGCCCGGCTGACCCTCGCCGACTGCCGCATCGACCGGGCCGGGCGCACCGGGCTGCTGCTGGAGGACGCCGCGACCGCGCTGGCCGAGCAGAGCAGCATCGCCGCCGCCGGCTCCGCGGCCGTGCAGGTCAACGGGGCCGCCCGGGCGAGGCTCACCGAGTGCCGGATCACCGGCCCGGGCGCGAGCGGCCTGGTCGTCGCCGACGACGGCGAGCTCGTCGCCGAGGACTGCACCGTGCGCGACGCCGGGGCCAACGCGCTGCTCGTCACCGGCTCGGCGAAGGCTCTGCTGACCGGCTGCCATCTCGTCGGCTCCGCCTTCGGCGCGGTCCACGGCGCCGGTGCGGCCCGGCTGCGGCTGGAGCGGTGCCGGGTGGTGCGCGGGGCCGAGCACGGCGTGCACGCGGCCGACGACGCCGCCGTCGAGCTGTCCGGCTGCGACCTGTCGGACCTGGCCATGAGCGGGGTGCACGCGACCGGCAAGGCGCGGCTGAGCGCCGACGGCTGCCGGGTCGACGGCGCCGACATCGGGCTGCGGCTCGCCTCGGCCGCGGCCGCGACCGTGCGCAACTGCACGGTGGTGCGCCCGGCCCGGGTCGGCTTCGAGGTCACCGGGGCCGGCGCGGCCACCCTGGCCGAGGTCGCGGTCCGCGACGCGGGCGCCGCCGGGATCGTCGTGGACAGCCCGGCCGAGGTGCGCATCGACGGCGCCACGGTCACCGGGGGCGGCGGCTCCGGCCTGGTGGTGTGGACGGGCGCGAAGCCGGCGGTGTCGGGGCTGCGGGTGCACGGCGTGGCCAAGAACGGGCTCTACGTCGCCGACGACGCCGGGGGCACCTATGAGGACTGCCGCATCACCGAGCCCGGCTTCACCGCCATCCACGTGGGCGAGCGCGCCACGGCGACGTTCGACGAGCGGCCGGACGCCGTGCCGCTGGCCAAGGCCGCCGGCGCGCCGGAGCGGCCGGTCGCCGAGTCCGACCCGGACCCGGCCGAGGAGAGCCTCGACGACCTGCTCGGCGAGCTCGGCGTCCTGGTCGGCCTCGACCGGGTCAAGCGCGACGTGCACACGCTGGTGAAGCTCATGCAGACGGTGCGGATGCGCCAGGAGGCCGGGCTGCCGGCGCCGCCGCTGAGCCGCCACCTCGTGTTCGCCGGCAACCCCGGCACCGGCAAGACGACCGTGGCGCGCCTCTACGGCCGGCTGCTCAAGGCGCTGGGCCTGCTGCGCCGGGGGCATCTCGTGGAGGTGGACCGCTCGGCGCTCGTCGGCGAGTACGTCGGGCACACGGGCCCGAAGACCGCCGCCGCCGTCACCCGGGCGCTCGGCGGGGTGCTGTTCATCGACGAGGCGTACTCCCTCGTCCCCCGCTTCGGCGACGACTTCGGCCACGAGGCGATCGCGACGCTCGTGAAGATGATGGAGGACCACCGCGACGACGTGGTGGTGATCGTCGCCGGCTACCCGGACGAGATGACCCGGTTCGTCGGCGCGAACCCGGGCCTCGCCTCCCGGTTCACCCGCACGCTGCACTTCGACGACTACGACACCACCCAGCTGGTGGCGATCGTCGAGCACCAGGCCGGCGAGCACCGCTACGAGCTGACCGGCCCCGCGGCGGAGGGGCTCGCCGCCTACTTCGACGCGTTGCCGCGCGGCGAGGGATTCGGCAACGGCCGCCTCGCACGCCAGGTGTTCCAGGAGCTGACCGAGCGGCAGGCGCAGCGCGTCGCCGAGCTCGACGGCGCCGGCCCCGACGACCTCGTGCTGCTGCGGCCCGAGGACCTGCCTTCTGTGAGGAGCGACCGTGCCCCAGTCTGAGGAATCCTTCGCGGCCGCCTACGCGCGCAAGCCCGCGACCGCGGCCCGCGGGCTGCTGCCGGACCGGCGGGTGTGGATCGCCGCCGGGGGGCTGGCGACGCTGGCGGTGCTGGTGGTGGTACCGCTGCAGCTGCGCTGGCCCTCGCCGGACCGTCCGCAGGTCGCGGACCCGCAGTATGCCTTCCCCGCGGCGGTCACCGAGTCGCAGGCGTCCCCGAGCGTGGCCCCGGGCTCGCCGGCCCCGTCCGCCGCGCCCGTGAAGTCGGCCGCCGGGCAGCCCGCGGCGACCACGCAGCAGCCGAAGTCGACGGGTGGCACCCCGGCCAAGGCCGCCCCGACGAACACGGCCGGCGCCGCGGGGGTCAAGCCGCCCGCGGTCGCCACGACCGCCGCCGCGCCGACGATCCCGGGCCGCGCGATCGTCGGCGTGCAGTCCGGCCTGTGCCTGAGCGCGAACTCGGGCAAGGACGGCGCGGCGCTGACGATCGCGCGGTGCGACGGCTCGGCGGTGCAGCACTGGGAGACCGCGCCGGACGGCACGATCCGCTCGGTCGGGCTGTGCATGGACGCCGCCTGGGCCTCGACCGACGACTACACCACGATTCAGGTGGCAAAGTGCAACGGCAACCAGGCCCAGCAGTGGCGCCTGAACGGCTCCAACGACCTGGTGGACACGCAGGCCAACAAGTGCGCGGACGTGTTCGGGGAGAACACCGCGCCGGGCAGCGCCGTGAAGCTGTGGCCGTGCAACGGCAAGAGCAACCAGAAGTGGTACTGGCGGTGAGCGCTCAGGACCGGTGCGGCTGAGCGGCCGCCGCCCGGATCCGGCGGCGAAGTGGAAGACTGAGGTGCGTGAGCGTTGACGTCGTCTTCCAGCTCCAGCACCGCGTCCGCCGGCCCGACGGCACGCTGGGCTGGACGCTGTCGCGCGCGGTGCCGCTGCTCGACGAGGACGGCCGGATCGAGGAGTGGATCGGCACCGCCTCCGACGTCACCGAGGCCCGCGAGTAGGCAGAGGCAACACGCGAGGGCGTTCTGTCAACATTTCCCATAACACGTATTGACAACGTTAGTTACAACGCAGTGGAGTGAGGGACAGCATCCGCTCAGTGCTGCCCTGTGAGGTATCTGTGCCCAACCGCCGCCTCCTCCCCCGAGCCGCCGCGCTCGCGCTGCTTGCCGGGGCACTCGTCCCGCTCGCCCCGGCCGCGCCCGCCCAGGCCGCCACGAACGTCGTCACCGACGGCAACGCCCGCTTCGAGGTGCTCACCCCGACCCTCATCCGCCTCGAATACGCCGGCGACGGCGCCTTCCAGGACGGCACCACGCTCAACGCGGTCAACCGGAACCTCCCGGTGCCGTCGTACACGACCACCGCCACGTCGGACGGGTACCGCGAGATCCGCACGAGCGCGCTGACCCTGCGCTACAAGCAGGGCAGCGGCGCCTTCACCGCCGCGAACACCTCGATCGCGCTGTCCACCGGCGTGACCGCCCAGCCCGCGTTCCCCTCCTACTGCGCGTACAACACCGCGTGCGAGGCCGAGAACGCGCTGCTCACCGGGCGCGCGACGCCCGCCTACGACCACACCGGCTACACGGGCTCGGCGTTCGCGGCCGGGATCGAGTCCACCGGCTCCGGGATCGCGGTCGACGTCAGCGGCGTGCCCGCGGCCGGCAGCTACCGGCTCCAGGTGCGCTACGCCAACGCGACCGGCGGCGACGGGCAGAGCACCACGCGCACGCTGTCGACCAGGGTCGGCACGACGGCCGGGCCGCAGCTGAGCCTGCCCGCGACCGCCAGCTGGGACACCTGGGGCACCGCGTCGACGACCGTGAGCCTGCCCGCCGGCACGAGCACGATCACCGTGGCGCAGAACGCGTCCGACTCCGGGCACGTGAACATCGACAGCATCGCGCTGACGCCCACGGCCACCACGACGTTCCCGGCCGCCTCCACGGCGCTGCTCACCACCGCCTACGGGGCCGGGCCGAAGGACGCCCTCGGCGGCTGGTCGCGCTCGCTGGACAACCCCAGGGTGCTCCCGGTCCCCGAGCACCCGGGCATCCTCGCCCGATCCGGCTGGTACCTGCTCGACGACTCCCGGACCGCCCTGCTCAGCGCCGCGCACGTCCTCACCGACCGGCCCGGGCACGGCAGCCAGCCGTACCAGGACGGCTACTTCTTCGGCTACGGGCAGAACTACAAACAGGGCCTGAGCGACCTCAACGCGCTCACCGGCGGCTCCGCGCTGCTGCCCCAGTCCGCGTACGGCGTCTGGTACTCCCGCTACTTCGCCTACAGCACCGCCGACTACCAGAACACGTTGTTGCCGACCTTCCGCGGCACGTTCACCCCGATCGACTGGCTCGTCGTCGACACCGACTGGAAGTCGCCGAGCCAGTGGAACGGCTGGAACTGGAACGCGTCGCTGTTCCCGGACCCGCAGGGCTTCCTGAACTGGACGAAGCAGCAGGGCCTCGACGTCTCGCTGAACGTCCACACGAGCATCGCGGGCAACGACCCGAAGTTCGCCGCGGCCAACAGCACCGCGGGCGGGCTGATCCCCGACGGCGGCAACTACGTCTTCGACTGGTCGAAGCCGGGGCACCTCAGCGCGTACCTGAACCTGCACAAGCCGATCGAGCAGCAGGGCGTGCGCACGTGGTGGCTGGACTACTGCACCAGCTGCGGCGCCTCGATCGCGTCCGACCCGCACGTCGCGGCCGACCCCTGGATCAACCAGGCCTACGCGGACGCCGCGGCGGCCCGGGGGCTGCGCGGGTTCTCCTTCGGGCGCATCGGCGGCGCGGAGTACGGCAACGACGACTCCAGCTTCGCGGTCGGGCCGTGGGCCGAGCGGCGCAACACGATGCAGTTCACCGGCGACACCCCGGCCTCGTGGGACATGCTGGCGTTCGAGGCCCGGTTCACCCCGGACGAGGCGGCCGCCGGCTTCTCCAACGTCAGCCACGACATCGGCAGCTTCCACGGCGGGCACCTCGCCGACGACCTCTACGCGCGGTGGGTCCAGCTGGGTACCTTCCAGCCGGTCGACCGGTTGCACTCCGACCACGGCGACCGGCTGCCGTGGAACTACACGGGCGCGGCCCAGGCCAGCGCGGAGAGCTTCCTGCGGCTGCGGGAGGCGCTGGTGCCCTACACCTACACCCTGGCCCAGCAGGCGAACACCACCGGGGTGCCGATCACGCGCCCGCTGTACCTCAACTACCCGGCCAGCAACGAGGCGTACACGAACCCGACCGAGTACCTCTACGGCGACAACGTCCTCGTCGCGCCGATCGTGAGCAGCTCCGGCTCCCGCTCGATGTGGGTGCCGCCGGGCACGTGGACCGACTACTTCACCGGCCAGGTCTACAGTGGACCGTCCACGGTGACCGTCTCCGCGCCGCTGTCGCAGATGCCGGTGCTCATCAAGTCGGGCGGCATCCTGCCGACCCGCACCGACTACGTGGACAACGCGGGGCAGCGGCCGCTGACCCAGCTGACCGTGAACGTGGCCGCGGGGGCCGACGGGACCTTCTCGCTCTACTCCGACGCGGGCGAGGGCACCCCGACGGCCTCGACCAGCGCCCCGCTGACCTGGAGCGAGGCGTCGCGCACGCTCACCGTCGGCGCGCAGACCGGCTCCTTCACGGGGGCGCCGGCGTCCCGGCAGTACACCTTGCGCCTGTCGAACTCGAACGCGCCCACCGCCGTGAGCGTGGACGGGGTGCAGGTCCCGGAGACGGCGTGGTCCTGGAACGCCAACCAGCGCACGGTGACGGTCACGACGGCCGCGCTGGCGCTCAACGCCCAGCACACCGTCTCGCTGTCCGGCTCGGCCACCGCCAACCCCACCGCGGGCGAGATCCTCGGCGCCGGCGGCCTGTGCCTGGACGTGCGGGGCGGCACGGCGACGGACGGCACGGCGATGCAGCTGTACGGCTGCAACCACACCGCGGCCCAGACGTTCGCCTACGGCGCCGACAACACCGTGCGGGTGCTCGGCAAGTGCCTCACCGCCGGGGCCGGGGTCACGATCAGCACGTGCTCGGGCGCGGCCGCGCAGCAGTGGTCGCACCAGTCCAACGGCGCGCTGACCAACGGCGGGCAGTGCCTCGACGTGCCGAACTCGAACACCACGCCGGGGGCGGTGCAGCTGCAGATGTACACCTGCAACGGCTCCGGCGCCCAGCTCTGGAAGCTGCCGCCGGGCCCGGTCACCGGCCCGGGCGGCCTGTGCGCCGACGTCGCCAACGCGTCGCCGGCCTCGGGCACCGCGGTGCAGCTCTACACCTGCAACGGCAGCGACGCCCAGCGCTGGTCCGCCCCCGGTGACCTGTCGCTGCGCACGCTGGGCAAGTGCCTCGACGTGGTCAACGGCGGCACCGCCAACGGCACCGCGGTGCAGCTGTGGGACTGCAACGGCACGGGCTCGCAGCAGTGGACCACCCGCGCGGACGGGACGCTCTACAACCCGCCGTCGGGCCGCTGCCTGGACGACCCGAACAACAACCAGAAGGCGGGCGACCTGCTGCGCATCTGGGACTGCAACACCACCGCGGCCCAGAAGTTCCGCCTGGGCTGATCCGCAGGCGCATCGGGCCTCGTCGCCGCCACGGCGGGGCCCGGTGTCATGCGGTGCGCAGCTTGCGGACCATCACGCCGATCGTGGTCGCGACCGGGACCGGGCCGAAGAGGCGGGAGTCGTAGCCGGGGCTGTCCCCGAGCACGATCATCGCGTCGGGCCCGACGAGCCCGGCGATGCGCTTGACGAGCCGGCCCGGCCGCTGGGGAGCGACCGGGCCGGCCTGGATCTCCGCGCCCGGTGGCAGCCGGACCGGTCCGGTGGGCCGGTGCAGCACCACGATGTCGCCGACGCGCAGCGGCTGGCCGCGGTACCGGCGGGCGAGCAGCAGATCGCCGTCGTGCAGCGCGGGCGCCATGCTGCCGCCCGAGACCCGCACGACGAACCATGGAAAACGGGTCAGCACGTCCCCGTCGCGTATTTGGCGTAGCAGTGGTTCGGCACGCCGGAGCAGCCGTTCATGCACTTCTGGCACCAGTGCAGGCCGCCGGAGCACCAGCAGCTGAGGTGGTAGGCGCAGTCGGCCTCCGCGCGCGCGGCGGGGACGAGCCGGGCGAGCATGCGGTCGGCGAGCCGGTTGACGAGTGCGACCATGGGCGTCCTTTCCTCGAATCTTGGTGTTGCAGGACGATCGCGAGCGTCGGCGATCACGCGCAGTCGTGTCAACGCGACGCCGCGAAACCCCGGCTCGGCCGTGAAAGAGCCGTGAAAACTGTCCCATCGAGGATGATCACGGTAACGTGCGCGGCGTGCGCCAGCCCTTCCTCGACGCCGGGCACGCGGTGCGGCTGGCCGTGCGCGCCGGCCCCGGCCATCTCGCCGCCGACGCCGCCGTCACGCTGGTCGGAGCGGTCGTGCCCGTCGCCACCGTCTGGCTGCTCAAGCGCGCGCTGGATGCGATTTCCGGCGGCGGTACGGCCGACGCCGCGACATTCGCGATCGCCGGACTGGTCGCGGCGGGACTGCTCGCCGCGACCCTGCCGTCGCTGCACACGTTCCTGCAGAACCAGGTCGGCCGCGCCGTCGGCCGCCGTGCCCAGTCGGACCTGTATCAGGCGACGGCCCGGCTCGGCGGCCTCGCCCGGCTGGAGGACCCCGAGTTCCACGACCGGCTCCGGATGGCCCAGTCGGCCGGCCGCTCGGGCCCCGGCCAGGTCGTGCAGGGCGTCCTGGGCACCGTCCAGCTCGGCATCACCGTGGCCGGCCTGGTCGCCGTCCTGGCCGCGGTCAGCCCCGCGACCGCCGCCGTCACGCTGCTGGGCCTGGCTCCCGCGCTGCTGGCCGAGATCCGCCTGAGCCGCGCGCAGGCCGCGATGATCTGGAGCATCAGCCCGCACGAGCGCCGCGAGTTCTTCTACGCCGAGCTGCAGACCAGCCTCCCGGCCGCGAAGGAGGTGCGGCTGCTGGGGCTGTCCGAGCTGTTCCGCCTGCGCATGCTGGACGAGCTCGCCGAGGCCGACGGACAGCGGCGCCGCCTGGACGCCCGGACGTTGCGCGTGCAGTTCCTGCTCGGCCTGGTTTCGGCGGCGGTACTGGGAGCAGTCCTCGTCTGGGCCGTGTCCCTGCGGCGCTTCTCGGTCGGCGACATCTCGGCCCTGGTCGCCGGGATCGCGGCCCTGCAGACGACCCTGGCCGCACTGGTCGGCCGCGTCTCCATGGTGCACAACGCGCTGCTGCTGTACCGCCACTTCCGCGCCGTCCTCGACGCGGAGCCCGACCTGGCGGTGCCGGACGAGCCTCAGGCGGTACCACCGCTGCGGTCCTCGATCGAGTTCCGGGACGTGTGGTTCCGCTACTCCCCCGAGCAGGACTGGGTGCTGCGCGGCGTGAACCTCGTCCTCCCGCACGGTGCCGCGGTGGGGCTGGTCGGGCTGAACGGCGCCGGGAAGAGCACGATGGTGAAGCTGCTGTGCCGCTTCTACGACCCTACGCGGGGCGCGATCCTGTGGGACGGCGTGGACCTGCGCTCGCTCTCGCTGTCCGGTCTGCGGTCCCGGATCGGCGCGCTGTTCCAGGACTACATGACCTACGAGCTGACGGCCGCGGAGAACATCGCCCTCGGCGACGTGACGGCGTCCCCGTCGCCCGCGGACGTCGAGGCGGCCGCGGCCCGGGCCGGCATCGACCCGGTGCTGCGCGGCCTCCCGCACGGCTACGACACGATGCTGTCCAAGCTCTTCGCCGAGGCGGACGGCGACGGCGTGCTGCTGTCGGGCGGCCAGTGGCAGCGCCTGGCCCTGGCCCGCACCTACCTGCGCGACCGCCGCGACCTGCTGATCCTGGACGAGCCGAGCGCGGGCCTGGACGCCGAGGCCGAGCACGAGATCCACCACGGCCTGCGGGCCCACCGCACCGGCGCCACGAGCCTGCTGATCTCGCACCGGCTGGGCGCCCTGCGCGACGCGGACACCATCGTGGTGCTGTCGGGCGGCGAGATCGCGGAGCGGGGCAGGCACGCGCAGCTGCTCGCGCACGGCGGCGAGTACGCGCGGCTGTTCCGCCTCCAGGCCGACGGCTACCGCCCGGCAACCGAGCCGGTCGCCTGACCCGGTCGGGCCAGCCCCAGCGCGCGGCCGGTGGGCAGCGGGATGGAGCCCGGCCTTGCGGGCCGCGACCATCGACGTATGCGGGACATCGAGCGTTCTCCGGCCGCGGTGCGGCACGCACGCACGCTGTGGTTCGTCGCGATCGGCGCCGGCGTGTTCGAAACGGTCCTGGTGGTGGCGAGCGGACGGGCGGGCACCGACGCGCTCGCCGGCGTGACGGTCCGGGTCCTGGTCTTCGCCGCCGCGGCCCTCGCCGTGCTGCGGATGGCCGCCGGGCGCCGATGGGCCCGGCTGGCGCTCGCCATCGGCCTCGGCGTCTTCGGCACCTTGTCGCTGACCGTGGACCCGGTGCTCTGGCTGGCCCAGGGCCACGCGCTCGGCGCGGTGATCCGCGAGTCGGGCCCGGTCGACCTGCTGTTCGGGGCCAGCCGCGTGGTCCACGTCGCCGCCGTGCTCGGCGCCTGCGCGCTGATGTTCACGCCGCCGGCCAGCGCCTGGTTCCGCGCGACGGCCGCGCCCGTCAGGCGATCGCGGTGATGGTGAGCGTCGCGGAGTAGTCGCCGGGCTGGGTCGTCGACGGGATCCGCAGGTGCAGGCCGGCGCCGAGAACCGTGGTGCCCAGGCCGCCCGCCGCCGGGGCGTGGGCCAGCTCGCTGCCGTCGCGCAGGGTCGCGCTCGGGGCGCCCGGCTGCACGTCCCCGGCCCGGTTCGGGGTCAGGATCGCCGGGGTCCAGCTCAGGTACGCGCCGCTGAAGGTGTTCGCGCCGCTCGTGAAGTCGCCCACCTGGCCGGTCAGGCTCCAGCCGGGGTGGGTCTGGTCGCGGTCGTCGGTGATCGTCACGGGGGCGAGGCTGCCGGTCGAGTCGAAGGTGTGGTCGGGGCGCAGGGCGGCGGTCGTGAGCCGGACCGGGGTGTCGCTCACGGTCATGGTGAAGACGCCCTCGTCGTGGGGGACGTTCGTCACGATGCTCTCGTCCTGCGGGGGCACGCCCGAGACCGTGATGGCGAGCGGGTACGAGGTCGATGCCTGGTAGTAGGGGTAGTCCGCCGGCGGCTCGTACCGGGCCGTGACGAGGTGGAGGCCGGGGTCGAGGGTCGTCGTCAGCCGGGCGTAGCCCCCGTAGACGGGGACCGGGGCGGCGAGCGGGGTCTCGCGGTCGAAGAACCGGACCGTGCCCGGCACGCCGACCGGGTTGACCGAGGCGAGCAGGCTCACGACATCGCCGATCGCGACCTGGTCCGGGCCCGACAGTCCCGTCTCCGTGGGCATGGCGGCGAAGCACGGGCTCTGGCCCTTGCGGTCGCACGCGGCCGGCATCGGGTCGCTCGCCGCGAGCCGGTCGGTGCCGTCGGGCGCGATCGTCGGGTTGGCGGTGCAGGAGCGCACGAAGCCGTCCTCGGTCGGCGGGACCTGCGCACCCGGCACCTGGCGCAGCTGCCGGTACCCGGCCAGGCTCAGGTTCACCGGCAGCGGCGCCAGCCCGAGCGCGCTCAGGCCGCCCTGGCCCGGGCACAGCAGGTAGGTGCCGAACTGGCTCAGGGTGAAGCCCTTGGCCGCGGTGAAGCCGAACGCGTCGGTGGTCGGCACGAGCATGTACGAGTACCACGCCAGCTCGTACGTGCGCGGGTCCGGGTTCGTGTAGACGCCGGAGAGGTCCGCGGTGCCGTCGGGCGCCACCCGCGCGGCGAGCAGGGAGACGCCGACGTGACCGGCGGTGGGCTCGGTGTAGTAGCCGGCCTCGTTGAGCACCTTCGCCGCAGGCAGGCCCCAGGCCCGCGCGGAGGAGGCGTCGGTGTAGCCGATAGCGCCGTTGGCCAGCGAGACGTATCCGGCCACGCCCTGGTCCGCGGGCTGGGCGACCATGCGCGAGCCGTTCAGCACGGGATACGCCGAGGTCGGGTCGCACGGGGTGCGGCCGACCTCCGTGCAGTACGACTGCCAGATCGGACCCTGGCGTGCGGCCATCCAGCGGGTGAGCGCCGCGGTCTGGCCGGAGCCCTCGGAGTGCACGACCGGGACGATCGCGATCGCCGGGAGGTTCACGCCGGGGTTGTCGGCCGCGATCGCCGGGTCGTTCCAGGCGGTCAGGCGGCCGGTGAAGATCTTCGCGACGTTCTCGCCGGACAGGCGGAGGTTCGTGATGGTCGTGAACCCGTTGCGCAGGGTGTAGACGAACGTGGTCGCGACGGCGACGTCGGGCATGTAGGCGAAGGGGCGCGCGGCCGCGGCCGGATCGCCGGCGTCGAAGGGCACATCGGACGCGGCGAAGTCCGTGTCGCCCGCGGCGAAGCGCTGCCTTCCGCCCGCGTCGCCCACCCGCAGGTAGTTGACATGCAGCCGGTACTGCGCGACGTTGCCGGCCCACTGGTTGAACGCGTTGTACACCGTCGTCGAGCCCCCGCCCGAGATCGGCACGTAGTCGGCCGCGGCGGCCGGCCGGGCCGTGCCCAGAACCGCGAGCGCCAGGGCCAGCAGTACGACGATTCCCCGTGATGATCGCGACACAGCCGTACGGTGGACCGGCGGAGTGTCATCGACTGGGGACGGTGGCCGGACGCCAGCAATCCGTTCGGTGAACGGCGGACTTTCTGTCCAGGCACTGGACGTTTACTATAGGCGGCGTGACGGAGGGTGCCGACGCGATCCTGAGCGCGCTGCGGCCGGTCGTGGACGGGATCGCCGCCACGTTCGGGCCGACGTGCGAGGTCGTGCTGCACGACTACCGGCTCGGCGAGCGGTCCGTCGTCGCCGTCGCCGGGAGCGTCACCGGGCGGGCCGTCGGCGGGGCGCTGAGCGAGATCGGGCTGGCCGTGCTCGCCCAGGGCGACGCGGCCGGGAACGACCTCAACTACGTCTCGCGCACCGCGGACGGCCGGATCGTGAAGTCCTCGACGATGCCGTTGCGCGACGGGGACGGGCGCGTGTTCGGGGCCCTGTGCGTGAACGTGGACGTGACCGCCCTGCGGCAGGCCGGGGATCTGCTGGCCGCCCTGGCCGGGGTCCTGCCGCCGCAGGCCCCGGCGACCACGTTCACCAACGACTTCGAGGATGTCGTCGACGCGCTCGTGCGCGCGGAGGAGCTCGCGCGCGGCCGGCCCGCGGCCGGGCTCGGGCGCGGCGAGCGCATCGCCCTGCTGCGCGCGCTGGACGAGCGGGGCGTGTTCCGCGTGCGCAACGCCGTCCCACGCGTCGCCGACCGGCTCGGGGTGTCCCGCTCCGCCGTGTACGCAGATCTGGCCGAGTGCCGCAGAGAGGCCCAGCAGTGACCACATTGGACGATCCCGAGACCCCGTTCGCGGCCCTCGACCCGCACCGCGTCGAGGCGAACGTGCGGCGGCTGCGCACGCATCTGGAGCGGCTCGGCGTACCGTTGCGGCCGCACGTGAAAACGGCGAAGTCGGTCGAGGTCGCGCGCATGGTGCACGGCGGGAGGCCGGGACCGGTCACCGTGTCGACGCTCGCGGAGGCCGAGGCGTTCGCCGCGGCCGGCTTCACCGACATCCTCTACGCCGTCGGCATCGCGCCGCACAAGCTCGACCGGGTGCGGGCGCTGCGGGCGAGCGGGGTCGACGTCACCGTGCTGCTGGACAGCGTCGAGCAGGCGTCGGCCGTGGCGGGGCTCCCCGCGCTGATCGAGATCGACTGCGACGGGCACCGCGGCGGGGTGCGGCCGGACGACCCGGCGCTGCTGGACATCGCGAAGACCCTCGGCGAGCCCCGCGGGGTCCTGACCCACGCCGGCGAGTCCTACTTCGCCGACGGCGACGAGCAGTTGCGGGCCGCGGCCGAGCACGAGCGGGCGGTCGCCGTCGAGGCGGCCGGACGCCTGCGGGCCGCGGGGTTCGCGGCGCCCGTGGTGAGCGTGGGCTCGACCCCGACCGCGCACTTCGCGACCGACCTGCGCGGCGTCACCGAGGTGCGGGCCGGCAACTTCGTCTTCTTCGACCTCGTGATGGCCGGCATCGGGGTGTGCACCCACGCGGATCTCGCGCTCTCCGTCGTCGTCACCGTCATCGGCCACCAGCCGGACAAGGGCTGGATTCTCACCGACGGCGGCTGGATGGCCACCTCGCGCGACCGCGGCACGGCGCGGCAGCGGGTCGACCAGGCGTACGGCCTCGTCGCAGATCTCGACGGCAACCCCTTCGAGGACCTGCTCATGACCGACGCGAGCCAGGAGCACGGGATCCTCGCCATCCGCCCGGACAGCGCCGCGAAGCTGCCCGGCATCCCGGTCGGCGCGCGGGTGCGCATCCTGCCGATCCACGCCTGCGCGACGGCGGCGCAGCACGAGCGGTACCACGTCCTCGAGCCCGGCTCGCGGACGATCCAGGCCCAGTGGCCCCGAGTGCGAGGATGGTGACCGTGATCTTCCTGTCCGAGGCGGAGTCCGCCGCCCTGATCGACGAGGACCTCGCGTTCGCGGCGGCCCGCGAGGCGCTCGTCGCCGCGGTCGACGACCGGGCCGAGGTGTTTCCGGCGGTACTGGCGCACGGTTCCGACCCGCGCAACCGGTTCACGGTCAAGTCGGCCGCGTCGCAGACCCTGGCGGGCCTGAAGGTGGGCAGCTACTGGCCGGACAGCGAGCCGCGCCACAACTCGGTGGTGCTGCTGTTCGACCAGGACGCCGGGCGCATCGCCGCCGTCGTGGAGGCGGGGACGGTCAACGCCTACCGCACGGCCGCCGCCGACGCGGTCGCCGCGAGCGTCCTGGCCCGCGCCGACGCCGCGACCCTGGCCGTGTTCGGCACCGGCCACCAGGCCCTCTACGAGTGCGCCGCCCTCGCGCGCGTGCGGCCGATCGCGTCGATCCTGGTCGTGGCCCGCACCCCCGAGCGCGGCGCCGCATTCGTCGAGCGCCTGGCCGCGCGCGGGCTGCCGGGCACGGTGACGCCGGCCCGCGAGGCATGCCTCGGCGCCGACATCATCGTCACGGCCACGACGGCGACCGCCCCGCTCTTCGACGCGGAGTGGGTGCGCCCCGGCACGCACGTGGCGAGCATGGGCTCCGACGCCGTCGGCAAGCAGGAGCTCCCGCCCTCGCTGCTGCACGACGCGCGGCTGTACTGCGACCTGCCCGCCCAGTCCCGCCGCATCGGCGAGTTCCAGCACGCCGCGGGGCTGGACGTCACCGCGATCGGCGACGTGCTCACCGGGCGGGCGATCGGCCGCGTGGAGCCGGACGACATCACGGTCTTCGACAGCTCGGGCATCGCCCTGCAGGACCTCTTCATCGCCGAGGCCCTGCTGCGCGCGGCCGGTTCCTAGCCTCGGTTCCGGGCCGTCGTCAGGCGGCTTCGGCCACGGGCACCGCTGCCGTTTTTTAGCCGCGGTCCCGGGCTGTCCTCAGGGGGCTTCGGCCACGGGCACCGCCGCCGGTCTTTCGCCGCGGTCCCGAGCTGTCCTCAGGCGGCTTCGGCCACCCGCTCCATCGCGGGCACGGCCGCCAGGACGGAGTCCGCGTGGCGGGCCGCCGGGCAGGGAGCGGGCGAGCCGCAGGCCCGGCACATGCCGTTGGCGGCCCCGGCGGCGTGCCGGGCGAGCAGTTCGGCGGCGGTGTTCGCCAGGATGCTGTCAGACTGGACGATATAGGACACGAGGGCTCCGCAAATTGATCAAGTGGGGTGACGGCGAGCCCCATACCCCGTTGCAGGCGAATCAATCAATTTTTCCTCGGCCGCCGTACGGTGGCCCACACGATCTTGCCGCTGACCGTCGGCGCGCTGCCCCAGGAGGCACTCATGCCCTCGACGATGAGCAGCCCGTGCCCGCCCGTCTCGAGGTCCGGGTCGCGCAGCCGCGGGAGGGTCGGGCTGCCGTCGCGCACTGCGACCACCACGTAGTAGCGGCCCAGCTCGACGGAGAACCCGATCTCCGTCCCCGCGTGCCGGACCGCGTTCGTGACCAGCTCCCCGGTGACCATGACCACCGGCCCGGCGATCTCGGCCACGCCCCACGCGGCGCAGGCGTCCTCGGCGACGGCCCGCGCCCGCGCCACCGACGAGGACAGCGGGAGCAGGAACGCGTGGCGGCGCGACGGCGCCGTCCGCCCGGCGCGCCCGTCCACCGCCGCCCCGACGGACGGCGCCGTGGCCAGCTGCCGGCACACCGCCACGCGGGCGAGCCGGGCGGCCAGCTCGGGCGGCGCCCCGCACACGACGAGCGCCACGCCCGCCCCCTCGCAGCTGCGCCGGAGCACCGCGAACACCGAGAGCTCGAGATCGTCCACGGCCCGCAGCCGCTCCGCGTCGAGCAGCACGACTTCGGGCCGGGCGGTGAGCGCCTTGTGCAGCGCCTGCCGCAGCCGCGGGGCGGTGGCGCGCTCGAGGAGCCCGCTGGGCTTGAGGATCGCGAGCGGATAGTCCTCGACGACGGAACACCGGAACACCAGAGTCTCTTTATCGCATCCCGAGATCGGTAAACATCCGATCGCGCTGCGTGCAGATTTCCGGGGGCCGCCGGCGAGCAGGAGCATCGTTCGCCGGTCGGGTCAGCGGCTGTGCCAGGCTCGCGTACGCGCCGTCGGCCGCGCCCAGACTCGGCATGGGCGCCCTCCTCGGGCCAGCGGGGTCTCCCAGGCTCGCGTACGCGCCCTCCCCGACGACCCGGCCGGGTCGTCGGGTCTTCCAGGCTCGTCAAGGTGCGCCCAGGCGCCCTCGGCCGCGACCAGATCGGCGCGCGGGCGCCCTCCTCGTCAGCGGGTCTTCCAGGCTCGCCGCAGGCGCGCGTACGCGCCGTCGGCCGCGACCAACTCGGCGCGGGGCGCGCCCTCCTCGGCGGCTCGGGGTCAGCGGGTCTCCCAGGCTCGCCAGAGGCGCGCGTACGCGCCGTCGGCCGCGACCAACTCGGCGTGGGTGCCCTCCTCGGCGACCCGGCCGCCGTCGAGCACCACGATGCGGTCGGCGGTCGCGGCCTGGGTCAGGCGGTGCGCGACGACGAGCGTCGCGCGGCCCGCGGTCGCGGCCAGGGCCGAGGTCTCCAGGTGGCGGGCGCCGAGGCTGCCCGCCTCCGCGGTGGCCTCGTCCAGCACGGCGACGGGCGGGTCGGCGAGCACGACCCGGGCCAGGGCCAGCTGCTGGGCCTGGGCGGCGGTGAGCGGATGGCCGCCCTCGCCGACGACGGTACGCAGGCCCTCGGGCAGGTCGCGGGCCCAGTCCAGCGCGTCGACGGTGACCAGCGCCGCCGACACCTCGGCGTCGGTCGCGCCCGGGCGGGCCAGGCGCAGGTCCTCGACCAGCGGACCGGCGAAGACGTGCGTCTCCTGGGTGACGACCGCGACCCGCGCGGTGCTGGGCGGCCGGCCGCCGACGGTGACGGTGCCGGAGCGCGGGTGCAGCAGCCCGGCGGCGATCGCGGCCAGCGTCGACTTGCCCGCACCCGTCGATCCGACGAGCGCGACGCGGGTGCCGGGGGCCACGTGCAGCGTGACGCCGTGCAGGACATCGGTGCCGTCGTCGTACGCGAACGTGACGTCGCGCAGCATCAACCCGACTTGACGAAAATCAACATTGACAATCTCGACATGACGAGAATGCAGATCGTCAACGTCAGCAGCGCGAGCGTCAACGTCAACGTCAGCAGCGCGAGCGTCAACGTCAACGTCAGCAGCGCGAGCGTCAACGTCAACGTCAGCAGCGCGAGCGTCAACGTCAACGGTGCGGGCGTCAACCGCAACGGTGCGCGCGTCAACCTCCACAGCGCGGGCGTGAACCGCAACCGTGCGCGCGTCAACGTCAGCAACACGGGCGTCAACCTCCACAGCACGGGCGTCAACCGCAACCGTGCGCGCGTCAACGTCGACACCTTGGGCGTCAGCATCCGCAGTGTGGGCCGCAGGGACTTCGAGCACGCCGACCAGCCGGGCCAGGGCCGCGCCCGCCGCCTGGATGTCGGCCGCGCTGAAGAGCAGGCCGCCGATCGGGTTGAACAGGCGGTGGAAGAGCACCGCCGCGGCCGCGGTCTCGCCGACGGTTACGTGGCCGGCGCGCACCAGGAGGTAGCCGGCGACGACGATCGCCAGGACCCCCGCGAACTCGGCCCGGTTGACGCGTCCGACGAGCCGGGTGAAGAGCTTGAACACCGAGTACTCGACGTCGCGCGCCCGGGCCGAGGCCGCGTCGATGCCGCGGCGGTGGCGCTCCTCGAACCGGTACGCGTGCACCGTCGGCCGGCCGAGCATGCTCTCGACCAGCAGCCGGGCGCGGTCGGCGATCGCGATGCGCTGCTGCCGGTAGCCCGGGGCCGAGCGCGGGAGGTACCAGCGGAGGCCCAGGACGTACAAGGGCAGCGAAACGGCGGCGGCCAGGCCCAGGCGCCAGTCGATCCCGGCCATCGTGGCGAGGCTGAGGACCGCCAGGAGCACGGAGGAGATCATGGTCGGGAGGATCTCGGACACCACGCGGTGCACGGCCGCCACGTCGGGGCCGACCCGGGCGAGCAGGTCGCCGCGGCCCGCGCGTTCGAGCGTGGCGGACGGCAGCCGCAGCGCCCGCTCGACGGTGGCCTCGCGCAGGGTGGCCAGCAGCCGGCCGCCCGTCCGCGCGACGAGGTAGGCGGCGAGCCCGGCCGTGAGCCCGGCGGCGAGCGCGGCGACGCCGATGACCGCCCCGATGGCGGCGAGGGCCGACGGGGAGGCGCCGGCCCGGACGCGGTCGACGAGCACGCCGAGCGCGGAGACCGGCACGATCGCGGCGGCCGCCCCGACCAGCCCGACGGCGATGGTGCCCGCGACCTCGAGCCGCCGCCGTCCGAGCTCGCCGCGGACCCAGCGCCAGGTGCCACGGGCCGAGGCGATCGGGAGCATCACCGCAGCACCGCCAGCGCGAAGGACGGCTCGCTGCCACGGGCCGAGGCGATCGGCAGCATCACCGCAGCACCGCCCGCGCGAAGGACGGCTCGCTGCCCCGGGCCGAGGCGATCGGCAGCATCATCGCAGCACCGCCCGCGCGTAGGACGGCTCGGCCGCGCCCAGGGCGGCGTGGGTGCCCGCTGCGTGGACGCGGCCCGCGTCGAGGACCACAACCCGGTCGGCTACGGCTAGCAGGGCGGGGCTGCTGGTGACCACGAGCGTCGTCAGGCCCCGGCGCAGGGCCCGCACGCCGAGCGCGACGGACTGCTCGGTGACAGCGTCCACGGCGGTGGTCGGGTCGTGCAGGACGAGGATCGGCGGCCGGGCGAGCAGGGCCCGGGCCAGGGCGATCCGCTGCCGCTGGCCGCCGGACAGCCCGGCGCCGCGCTCGTCGACGGCGTGCTCGATGCCGGCCGGATGGGCGGCGAGGACCTCGTCGGCGGCCGAGGCCCGCAGCGCGGCGGCGAGCGCGTCCGGGTCGGCGCCGCCGGGCGCCAGGTTCTCGGCGAGCGTGCCGGCGAAGAGGTCGGTGTGGTGCGGCTCGACGTGCAGCAGCTCCCGTGCGGATTGCAGATCATGCAGCGGTACTCCCCCGAGCCGCACCTCCCCGTCGAACTCCCCGGGCGCGACCCGCCCCGCGAGCAGCCCGATCAGCGTTTCGGCGTCGGCCGGCCGGTAGGCCACGACCCCCACGAACTCGCCGGGCCGCACGAGCAGGTCCAGCCCGTCGAGGGGGCCGTGGCGCACCCCGGCCAGCTCGAGCGTGACGTCGTCGCCGGCCGGCGCGCGGGTGGGCTCCGGCCGCACCTCGGGGGCGTTGAGCACCAGCGCGACCCGCTCGGCCGAGCCGCGGGCCTCCGCGATCCAGCTCGGCACGATGGCGAGCATGCCCAGCGGCTCCATGAGGAACTGGGCGAGGCCGATGACGGCGATGAGCTCGCCGACGGTGATCCGGCCGGTGAGCGCGAACCAGCCCGCGAGCACGGCCACCCCGCCGGCGAGCAGGCCGCTGGTGGCGGTGGAGGCGGCCAGGTACGTGCCCTGGGTCCGGGCCGCGCGCAGCGACGCGGCTAGGGAGGCGCGGCTGACCTCCCGGTAGCGGCGGGCCGCGGCGCCCTCGGCCCCGATGCCGCGCAGCGGGCGCAGGCCCGTGACGAGGTCCGTGGCCAGCGACGAGGCCCGGCCGGCGAGGTCCTGCTGGGCCTCGACGCGGCGGGCGATGCGCGGGCCGGCGAGCTGCAGCAGGCCGAGCACGACGGGCGTGCCGCCGAGCACGGCGACCCCGAGGCGCCAGTCGACGGCGACGAGCGCGACGGCGCTGATCAGCGTCGCGGTCACGGCGCCGGCGACGCGGGGCACGTAGTCGAGCAGGTAGGAGACGTTGTCGGCGTCGGTGGACGCGACGGTGAGCAGTTCCCCGGCGCGCAGCGGGGTGCGGATGCCGCGCGGGTGCAGGATCTTCGCGGCGAGCTCGTCGCGCAGGAGGTACGCCTCGTCGGTGATGGCGCGCATGAGGTGGCGGCCGCCGAAGCGGTACGCCAACGTCAGCAGCCCGAAGAGGACGGCCAGGGCGCCGATCCAGGCGATCAGGGCTCGGCCGTCGCCGGGGGCCACCGCGCGGTCGATGCCGACGCCGATGAGGATCGGCACCATCGACTCGCACAGCTGGTGGCCGCAGTAGAGCAGCGTGCCGAGGCCGAGGTGGCGGCGGTTGCGGGCGAGCGCCCGGCGCAGGATGCCGGAGGCGTGCAGCAGGGCGGTCACCGGAGTGAGGGTAGCCTAACCTGGGCGCGCCGCGGCACCGGGCCCGCATGTGGGCCCGGGCGCGGCACCGGGTCCGCGCCCGGGCCGTTCGGGCGCGATACTCGTCGGATGGACGAGCACGGACGGCCGGAGCCGCCGCCGGACGGGGACGAGGCCGCGACCCTGCTGGGGTTCCTCGACTACCAGCGCGCGACGCTCGCGTGGAAGTGCTCCGGGCTCGGCGCGGACGCGCTCCGGGCGACCGTGGGGGCCTCCCCGATGACGCTCGGCGGGCTGCTCAAGCACCTGGCGTACGTCGAGGACGACTGGTTCGCGTACCGGCTGGACGGCGAGGACCGCCCCGAGCCCTGGGCCGGCGTGGACTGGGCGGCCGACCCGGACTGGGAGTGGCACTCGGCGGCCGGGGACGACCCCGAGGAGCTGTGGCGGCTCTGGCGGTCCAGCGTGGCCGGGGCGCGCGAGCGGACCGCCGCCCTGCGCGACGGCGGGCTCGGGCGGGTGGCGGCCCGGCCCTGGGCGGACGGGCGCAGTCCGAGCCTGCGCTGGATCCTGTGCCACATGATCGAGGAGTACGCGCGGCACAACGGGCACGCCGACCTGCTCCGCGAGTCGATCGACGGCGCGACCGGCGAGTGACGGCGCGGCCCCCGGGCGGAGTTCGCGGTACGCAGATTTGCGTACGCCCGCACCGACGCTGAGGCGACGCTCGATGCCGGGCCGCCGCCCGATGATCGGACCGTGACAGATCAAGCGCTCCGGCGCCGCCGCACGCTCCTCGGGCTGCTCGTCGTCGCGGTCGGGTTCGCGGTGGTGCTCGCGTGGCCGTACCTGAGCCTCGACCCCGCCGACGGCCGCCTCGACGTGCGCGGCGGCCCGCACTACGCCGTGCTCGTCGTGCACATCTTCACGGCGGCGGTGGCGCTCGTGATCGGGCCGCTGCAGTTCATGCCGGCGGTGCGGGCGCGACGGCGGCTGCATCGGACGCTCGGGCGGGTCTACCTGCTCGCCGGGGTGCTGCCCTCGGCGGTCGCCGCCGTCCCGGTCGCGATCTGGTCGGGGCGGCCCGTCACGCAGGCCGGCCTGACCACCGCGGCGGTGCTGTGGCTGGTCACGGGCGCCCTCGCCTACCGGGCGGCCCGGCGGCGCGACTTCACCGCCCACCGGGCCTGGATGCTGCGCAACTACGCGCTGACGTTCCTCGCCGTCACGTCCCGGTTGCTCGTACCGCTCCTGCTGCTCGCCCAGATCCCCTTCGGCGGCGCCACGGCGGGCGAGATCGGCGAGCGCGCACCGGCAATGATCCCGATCGGTCAGACGCTGGGCTGGGTCGTGAACCTGCTCGTGGTCGAGCTGCTGGTCATCCGGCGTTCACGGGCCAGAGCGGCCTGATCGCGATCGTTGTGTTCCAGCAACGAAATTTGGCCGAGCATTGCCTGGTAGGAGCGTTGCCGCGGACCGCCGGCGCCGCTGCCGAGTCGCGCGGCGAGTGATCGGGTGTAAAACTACGTCGATGCAAGTGCGGGTCCTGGGCGGGCGATACCGGCTCGACGACATCCTGGGCGTCGGCGGCGTGTCGACGGTCTGGCGGGCCCGGGACGAGGTGCTGGCCCGGGACGTGGCGGTGAAGCTGCTGTCCGGCCGGTACGCGAGCGACCCGGCGTTCCGGCTGCGCAGCCGGGTGGAGGCGCAGGCGGCCGCGGCGCTGTCGCATCCGAACGTCGCCCAGGTCCACGACTTCGGGGAGACCGTCGTGGGCGGGCTCCGCACGCCGTACATCGTCATGGAGCTCGTGCCCGGCCTGCCCCTGGATCAGCGGGTCGCCGCCGAGCCGCTGTCCCCCGCCGAGGCCCTGCGGATCTGTGCCGAGGTCGCCGCCGGCCTGGCCGCCGCGCACGCCGCGGGCCTGGTCCACCGCGACGTGAAGCCGGCCAACGTCATCCTCGCCCCGACCGGCGCGAAGGTGGTCGACTTCGGCATCGCCGCGACCGCCGACTCCGGCGACCCGGACGAGCAGCTCCTGGGCACCCCGGCCTACCTCGCGCCGGAACGCATCGTCGGCGACCCGATCACCCCGGCATCCGACGTGTACTCCCTGGGCATGCTCCTCTACAAGCTGCTCGCCGGCCGCCTGCCCTGGCCCGTGTCGCGGCCCACGGAGACCCTCGACGCCCAGCTCTTCGCCGAGCCGCCGCCGCTGCCGAAGCTGGACGGCGTCCGGCCGGAGATCGCCCACCTGTGCCTGCGCTGCCTGGCCAAGGACCCCGCCGACCGCCCCACCGCCGCCGAGGTGGCCGCCTTCCTCGCGGCCTACGATCCGCCGGCCGGCCCGGCGGCCGGTACCCCGCCGCAGCGCCGGCGCCCGCTGCTCGTCGCCGTGGGCAGCGTGGCCGCGGCCGGCCTGCTCGCCTGGGCGCTGTTCCCGGCCTCGGAGCAGCAGGTGCCCGCCGCGGCGCAACCGGCCCCGTCGCTCGAACCGACAACGGCGCCGGGCAGCACGCCGCCGGCGGAGCCTTCCCCGGCACCCGCGGCGGCCGTCCCCTCGGCCCGGCCGGTGACGACGACCGGCCCGCCCCCGACATCCGCGGCCGCGCCTCCGACAACGGCGACGGGGACGGCGACGGCGACGGCGACGGCGACGGCGACGGCCTCGCCCGAGGCGGTGCCCGGGCCGCCGCGCACGTTCACGACCGCGGGTGGCATCGTCCAGGCCCGGTGCACGCCGTCGGGCCAGGCCGAGCTCACGTCGTGGTCGCCGACCTCGCCGTACCGGGTCGACTGGGTCAACGCCGGCCCGGCGGTCGCGGCGGTGGCCGCGTTCACGCACGGCAACCGGTCGGTCGACGTGACGGTCACCTGCGACGGCGCCACCCCGACCGCGACCGCGACCAGCCACGGCGGCTGACCCTCACCGGCCCGGGAGCGGGGTGAGGAACAGCCCGCGGGCCTACGCGGCCGGGGCCGGCCAGTCCTCGGTCACCTGCGCGAGGCCGGACGCCGAGACGAGCAGGGCCGCGTGGCCCTCCAGCGTGCCGAGCCAGGGCAGGCAGCCGGGGCCGCGGGCCACCGCGGCGGTCGCGTAGACGTCCGCCCACAACAGCTCCGGGCCCGTCACCGTCACCGCGCGGACCGCCGACGCCGGCCGGCCGGTGGTGGGGTCGATGATGTGGTGGCCGCGGTGGGCGGTGCCGGAGGTGGCCACGGCGCCGTCGCGCCGCTCGAGCACGTGCAGCAGGCGGGCGCGGTCGTCGGGGTGCTCGATGCCGACCCGCCACGCCGGGTGGTCGTCCTCGGCGTGCACGAGGACGTCGCCGCCGGCGTTGAGGCACCAGGAGTACCGCCGCAGCCGCCGCAACCGCCCGGCCGCGCGCTGCACGGCCCAGCCCTTCACCAGGCCGGACGGGTCGAAGCGGGGCGTGCCGGTGCGCGGGTCGGGCAGCCCGTCCGGGTCGAACCAGCCGCCCGTGCGCTCCCGGGCCCGCTCGCACAGCGCGAGGACCTCGCCGAACGCCGGGTCCGCCGCGTCGGCCGCGAGCTCGCCGCGGGCCCAGCGGTTCAGGTCGCTGTCGTCGCGGTACGGGCTGAAGACCGCGTCGGCGTGGCGCAGGTCGGCGAAGACGGCCTCGACACCGGCCCGGACCTCGGCCCCGTCCGGGTCGTCGCCGCGCACGTGGATGCTGACCGGCAGGCCCATGATCTGCTGGACCCAGGCACGCCGCGGGAGAGTCGCGGTGCTCATGCGTTCAGGTGTGCGGCGTCGAGGGCGGCCTGCAGCGACTCCTTGTAGCCGTCGCTGGTGACCGTGGCGCCGGAGACGGTGTCGATGTCGGCGCTCTGGGCGGCGATGGTCTCCTGGACCAGGGTCGGCAGGGCGCGCGCGTTGATCTGCCGGTCCTTGCCGTTGCCGTTCGGGTAGACGGGGACCGAGACGGCGGTGATCTTCCCGCCGGCGACGGTGATGCTGACCTGGACGTTGCCCCAGCGGGTCGGCGCCACCGATCCCTGGTAGGTCGTCCCGCTCGCGGTGCCGTCCCCCGACCCCGAACCGGTGCCGGTGGTGGACGAGGACGTGGTGCCGGCCGCGGTGGCCGGCGTGGCCGCGGTGGTGGTGGAGCCGAGGCTCGTGCGGTAGCTGAAGAGCAGCACGACGGCCGCGAGGGTGGAGAGCAGCCAGAGGGTGATGCGTCGCAAGGAAGGCTCCTACCAGGCGAACTGTTCGGTGTGGATGGGACCGGCTCCGGCACCGCGGGCCGCGGCCGTCGCGGCGGCGGTCCAGGCGTCGGGGCCGCAGACGTAGACCTGCGCGCCGGCGATCTGCGGTGCGAGGTGGTGCAGGGGCGGGGCGCCGGCCGGCAGCCACGAGGTCTCGTGGGCGCGGGGGCCGAGCAGGTACACGACCCGGACGCCGCGGTGGCGGGCCAGCCAGCCGAGCTCGGCCCGGAAGGCGAGTTCGGCCTCGCTGCGGGCCCGGTAGACCAGGGTGGCCTGCCCGGGGGCGTAGGGCAGCTCGCCGAGGAGGGCCAGCAGCGGGGTGACGCCGATGCCGCAGGCCAGCATGACGACCGGGCCGCCGGTGTACCGCTCGCCGGTCAGCCTGCCGTACGGGCCCTCGATGAGCGCGCGGGTGCCTGGCCGCAGCCCGGCGACGCGGGCGCTGCCGTCGCCGAGGTCCTTGACGGTGATGCGCAGCACGCCGGTGTGCGGGGTCGCCGACAGGGAGTACGGGTGGGAGCGGGACCAGCCCGGCCCGTCGAGGAACCGCCACTGGAAGAACTGCCCGGCCCGCACCGGCAGCTCGGCGAGGTCCCGGCCGCGCAGGTACACCGAGGTCAGGCCCGGGCCCTCGGGGACGACCCGGTCGACGACGATCCGGTGCCGCCAGTTGCGCCACGCGGGCAGCCCGAGGCGGTAGAACACGACGGCGCCGGCCGAGACCGCGTACAGGGTCCACCAGTAGGCCCGCGACCACGGCGAGGAGACGAAGTCGGTGCCCGTCCAGATCTGGTGCGGCAGGGCCAGGCCGACGCCGAGGTACGCGTACAGGTGCAGCAGATGCCACGACTCGTAGCGCAGCCGCCGCCGGGCCGCCCGCACCGACGTCACCACGACGAGCACGAGCAGCAGGGTCCCCGCGGTGGCCAGCAGCATCCCCGGGTAGTCGACGACCAGGTCCCACAGCTCGGCGAGCACGTTGACGTGCGCGTCGCCCGCGTAGCCGATGGTGATGAGCACGATGTGCGCGAGCATGAGGTGGAACGAGGTGAACCCGGTCCAGCGGTGCCAGCGGGCCAGGCGGTCCTGCCCGAACGCCCGCTCGACCACCGGCACCCGGGCCATCAGCAGCACCTGCAGCAACAGCAGGTCCGAGGCGAGCAGCCCGGTGAGCCGGCCGAGCGAGTCCGTCCACGACTCGGCCACGGCCTGCACCCCGCCGCCCGCGACCCACAGCGCGGTCACCACGAGCAGGCTCACCCACGCGGCCGCACCGCCGGCGTCGGCCCACCATCGGGGGGTGGCGGCGCGCACGGCGCGCGCCGGTGGGGCGAGGGTCGTCGTCGTCATGACCGCAACCATCGGCGACGATCCTGTGAACTGACCTCCGCAGGTCTAAGAATCCCTTAAGAGGCGCGGCTCTCAGCGCCAGTCGAAGTGCTCGCGGTGGATCTGACGGCCCGGGACGCCCGCCCGGCGGAGCCGGCGCACGAACGCGTCGACCATCGGGGCCGGGCCGCACAGGAAGACCGACACCCGGCCCGGGTCGTGGCCGGTCCCGGCGGCGGCAAGGATGTCGTCGGCGGTGAGGAAGCCGCGGGCGGTGGAGTCGTGCTGGTGCACCCGCAGGTTCGGGTGCGCGGCGGCGACGGCGGCGATCTCGCCCGCGAACGGCGCGTCGCCCACGGCGCTGTAGAACAGGTCGACGCGGGCCGGGAGCGGATGCCGGTCGAGGGCCCGCAGCCAGCTCAGGAACGGCGTGATGCCGATGCCCCCGGCGATCCAGATCTGCCGGTCCGTGCCGCGGGTGTGGTCGAAGCGGCCGTGGGGGCCGCCGACGACCGCGGGCATGCCGGGCCGCACGAGGGTCTGGATGCGGGTGGTGTCGTCGCCGAGCGCCTTGATGGTGAAGCGCAGCACGTCGTCGTGCGGGGCGCTGGAGATGGTGAACGGGTGCCGCCGCCAGCCGTCGGCGCTCTCCAGGAACAGCATGGCGAACTGTCCCGGCGTGAAGTGCAGCGGCCGGCCGACCGGGGTGAGCGCGAGCTCGGTCAGGCCCGGTGCGACCGTGGTGACCGCGGCGACCTGGTAGTCGTGCAGCGGCAGGAAGTACCGGGCCATCGTCTCGCGGTACGCGTAGAAGGCGATCCCGATCCCGCCGGCGATCAGGTAGCTCCAGCGCAGGACCTGGGAGCCGAACATCGTCGCGTCGAGCAGCCCGTGCACGAACGCGGCCGCCAGGAACAGGCCGGTCAGCCGGTGCAGCGCGCGCCAGCGCTCGTAGCCGCCGAGCAGCCACCGCGACGCCCGCCGCAGGTGCGGCACCACCGCCGACCGGGCGACGTACGGCGCCAGCCACGGCAGCATCATGCGCCACCGCGGCGCGACGGCCCAGACCGCGAGCGCGGCGAGCCCCCACACGCCGATCTGCGCGAGCAGGCCGCCGAAGTCGGCGCCGCGGCCACCGGACATCGGCTGCCCGGCCTGCGGCGGCGGACCGTGGTGGCCGGAGGAGAACAGGACGTGCGGGATCACCAGGACCATGCCGGTCACCGAGAGCCGCCGGTGCCAGATCGCGGCGCGGTCGATGCCGTCGAACCACGACTCGACGGCGGGCAGCACCGAGATGAGGACGATCGCGGCCGACATGAGCAGGACGGCCTCGGCGCCGGCGAGCTGGCCCGCGAACGACAGCCAGCCGCCGTCGCCCGGCCCGACGACGAGCCACAGCACGGCGAACAGCCCGGCGACGGTGAGGACGCCGGCGGGGCCTCGGCGGCGGGCCGGTGCCGCCGACCTGCGCACCGGCGGGGCGAGCACACTCACCCCCTCACCATCCCACCGGACGGCCCTCTATGCTGGCGCAATGCCGCGCGACCCGGGGACCGTGCCGCGCGGAGCCTGGCGCACGCTCGCCGCCTGCAGCGGCCTCGCGGCGCTGCTGCAGATCGATGGCACCCTCGTCACGGTCGCGCTGCCGGACGTCGGGCGGTCGCTGCACACGGCCCCGCAGCCGCTCGGCTGGGTCATCACCGTGTACTTCCTGGCGTTCGCGCTCCTGCTGCTGCCCGGCGGCCGGCTCGTCGATCGGTTCGGGGGACGCCGGGCCGCGCTGGCCGGGCTCGCGCTGTTCGCGGCCGGGGCCCTGCTCGGCGCGCTGGCCCCGAGCTTCACGGTGCTCGTGGCGTCGCGGGCGCTGCAGGGCATGGGCGCGGGTTTGGCGAGCCCGGCGGCGCTGTCGGGGGCGGTGAGCGGCTTCCCGCCGGAGCGCCGAGGCACCGCGCTGGGCATCTGGGGCGCCGCGTCCGGGGTCGCCAACATCGCCGGGCCGCTGCTCGGCGGGCTGCTCACCACCGCCTTCGGCTGGCGGGCGGCCTGGTGGGCGCTGCTGCCTCTCGCGGCCGCCGCGGCCGTCGCGGTGGCCCGCCTGGTCCCGGGCCGCGTGCCCGACGCCGGGGCCGAGCCGGCGGCCGGGGTGCTGCGCCGCCGCGCCGTGCTCGTCGCCGTGGCCGCCGCGGGGCTGAGCTTCCTCGTGATGATCGGGGTGTTCTTCGTCATCGAGCAGTACCTGCAGGAATCCGCCGGCTACAGCCCGCTGCTCGCGGCCGCCGCGCCGATGGCGATCGCGGTGTGCGTCGGGGCGGTCGGGCCCGTGGCGGGGCGGCTGATCGACGCGCGCGGGGAGCGCCCGGTGCTGCTCGGCGGGTTCGCGGTGGCGGGCGCGGGCCTGGGCTGCTACGGCCTCACGAACGCGCCTCTGCACGGCCTCGGCGCGCTGCCGCTCGCCGTCCTGCTCGGCCTCGGGCTCGGCCCCCTGTTCGCGGGGGTGTCGCGGGCCGGGCTCAATGCGGTACCGCAGCGGCATCACGGACGCGTGTCGGCGCTGATCTCCGCGGGCCGCCTGCTGGGGGCGGGGCTCGGGGCGGCGCTCGCGGGCGTGGCGCTGCGCGACGGGGCCGACGCCGAGGACGTGCGCACGGCCCTGACCAGCGGCGCGGCGCTGTGCCTGCTCGCCGGTGTGCCGCTGGCCGGGTGGCTGCGCGGGCGCCCGGAGGCCGAGACCGTCTGAGTGCTCCTTGTCGCTGCCGCGCCTGCACGGCCACGTGATTGAGCTCCGGTCCGGTGGGGTAGCGCCTTCTTGTGCGGTGGCGTCCGGCCGGTTCACGGCCCGTCCGGCCGGACGCCTCCCGCGCGGAGCGACCGGATCGCGGTCTACACGGCACATGTCGGGGTAGCGGCGGCCGTATGACGACTACGACCGCCGGTCCGACCATCGTCGAGGGCCCCGCGCCGCTCGGCCCGGCCCAGGGCGTGCTCGACCGCGACCGGCTGGAACGGCTGGACGCCTGGTGGCGGGCCGCCAACTACCTGTCCGTGGGCCAGATCTATCTGCTGGACAACCCGCTGCTGCGCGAGCCGCTGCGCCCGGAGCACATCAAGCCGCGGCTGCTGGGCCACTGGGGCACGACGCCGGGACTGAACCTCGTCTGGGCCCACGCGACCCGGCTCGTGCGCGAGCGGGACCTCGACGCGGTGTTCGTCGCGGGACCGGGCCACGGCGGGCCCGGCCCCAACGCGGCCGCCTGGCTCGAGGGCACGTACAGCGAGCTGTACAGCCACATCTCCCAGGACTCCGAGGGGCTGCGGCGCTTCTTCCGGCAGTTCTCCTTCCCCGGCGGCGTGCCCAGCCATGCGGCCCCGGAGACGCCCGGCTCCTTCCATGAGGGCGGGGAGCTGGGGTACTCGCTGCTGCACGCGTTCGGGGCCGTGCTGGACAACCCGGGCCTCGTCGCGTTCTGCGTCGTCGGCGACGGCGAGGCCGAGACCGGTCCCCTGGCCGCCAGCTGGCATGTCGGCAAGCTGCTGGACCCGGCCCACGACGGCGCGGTGGTGCCGGTCCTGCACCTCAACGGGTACAAGATCGCGAATCCGGCGATGCTGGCCCGCATTCCCGAGGACGATCTGGTGGCGCTGCTGCGCGGCTACGGGTACGACCCGGCGATCGTGGCGGGCGACGACCCGGCCGACGTCCATCAGCAACTCGCCGCCGTCTTCGACCGCGCCGCCGACACGATCCGGGAGATCCAGGCGGTCGCCCGCGACGGCGGCGACCTGGTCCGGCCGGTGCGGTGGCCGATGGTGGTCCTGCGCACGCCCAAGGGCTGGACCGGCCCGGTCGAGGTCGACGGCCAGCCGGTGGAGGGCACCTTCCGCGCCCACCAGGTGCCGCTGCCGGGCGTGCGCACCGATCCCGAACACCTGCGGGCGCTGGAGCGCTGGATGCGCTCGTACCGCCCCGAGGAGCTGTTCGACGCGGACGGGCGCCCGGTGCCGGCGCTGCTCGACTCGAACCCGGCCGGCGGTCGGCGCATGAGCGCCAACCCCCACACGAACGGCGGGCTGCTGCGCAAGGACCTCGAACTGCCGGCCTGGCGGCGGTACGCCGTGGAGGTGCCGAACCCGGGCACCATCGCGCACGAGGCGACCCGGGTGCTCGGCCGCTGGCTACGCGATGTGGTGGCGATCAACCCGGACTCGTTCCTGATCACCGCCCCGGACGAGCTGGCCAGCAACCGCCTGCAGGACGTGCTGGAGGTGACCGGTCGCCGGTGGAACGCGCTCGACGAACCCGGCGACGACCGGCTCGACCCGGCCGGGCGGGTCGTCGAGCTGCTGTCCGAGCACGTCTGCCAGGGGCTGCTGGAGGGGTACCTGCTCACCGGCCGGCACGGCCTGTTCACCTGCTACGAGGCGTTCATCCACATCGTCGACGCCATGCTCAACCAGCACGCGAAGTGGCTGGAGTCGACGGCCCACATCCCGTGGCGGCGGCCGCTGGCGTCGCTGAACTATCTGCTGTCCTCGCACGTGTGGCGCCAGGACCACAACGGCTTCACGCACCAGGACCCGGGCTTCCTCGACGTGGTGCTGAACAAGAAGCCGGAGGTGGTCCGGGTCTACCTGCCGCCGGACGCCAACACGCTGCTGTGCACCTACGACCACTGCCTGCGCAGCCGTCACTACGTCAACGTCGTGGTCGCCGGGAAGCAGCCCGCGCTGTCGTACCTCTCGGCCGAGGACGCCGCCCTGCACTGCGCCCGCGGACTGGGCATCTGGTCATGGGCCGGCACCGAGCCGACGGGCGTCGCGGACGCGGAGCCCGACGTGGTCCTGGCCTGCGCCGGCGACATCCCGACGCTGGAGACGCTGGCGGCCGCCGCGATCGTGCGCGAGCGGCTGCCGGATCTGCGCGTCCGCGTCGTCAACGTGGTCGACCTGATGCGCCTGCTGCCCGAGTCGCGGCACCCGCACGGGCTGCCGGACCGCGAGTTCGACGCCATGTTCACCGCCGACCGGCCGGTGATCTTCGCATTCCACGGCTACCCGTGGCTCATCCACCGGCTGACGTACGCGCGCGGCAACCACGAGCACATGCACGTCCACGGGTACCAGGAGAACGGCACCACGACCACACCGTTCGACATGGTGATGCTCAACAACCTCGACCGGTACCGGCTCGTCATCGACGTGGTCGACCGCGTGCCGGGCCTGGCGGTGCGGGCGGCGCCGCTGCGCCAGGAGATGGCGGACGCCCGGCTGGCGGCCCGCAGCTATACCCGCGATCACGGCGAGGACCTGCCCGGGATCGCCGGCTGGACCTGGCCCGGCGATCCGCCCGCCCCCGCCTGACCTTGCCCGCGGCTCGTGACCGGCGTCACACCGGCCGGTGGAATCGCAATGGGCCGGGCACCGTTACGTAGAGCGTCGGTGTGACTGTGTCCCAGGGCCTCAATCACATTGCCTTCGCGGAATACCGTTCGGCTGGAGCCGCGTCGCGCCACTCGCCAGTAGGCGACCACACACCGGCCTTCGCAACGGCGGCCCGGCACCCATGGTGCCGGGCCGTCTTGCTGCGGTGCTCAGGCGAGCGCGCCGAGCAGCGCGGTCGCGGCCGACGCGCCCAGGCTCGCCACGGCCGGCCGGTCGTCGTCGATGAGCACGGACGGGCACGGCACCGGGGTCGAGGCCCCGATCAGGATCGCGCCGCACAGGTCCGGGTCCTCCGGCGGTGCGCCGCGGCCGAACCGGACCACGAACCCGTGGCGATCGAGCGTCTCCACGATGCACTCGACGACCGCGGCCCACGGACCCGTCAGCGGGTGCGGGCAGCGGACGTACACCACCCCGGGTAACTCGCGCTCCGGCGCCGGCCGCTCCCGCACGCCGGCGATCGCCGAGTTCGGCATGCCTCTCCTCTCTAGGGAGAGCGCTCTCAGCATCACCTCGGGCAACGTATTACATGCTTGAGAGCGCTCTCAGCACAAGCTTGGCGGGACCGCCGGTGGAGTGTCAAGCGGGGCTCAGACGGCCACGAGCCGCTCCGCCTCCTCGCCGCTCACCTTCGTCACCGACCGGCAGGCCGGGTTCTGGCACTCGACGAGGTGCTTGACGCGGATCGGGAAGAGCGGGATGAAGAACAGGCTGAACTTCGTGACTTCCCGGACGAGCGGCAGGCGCTGGCTCTGCCCGCACACCCGGCACACGAACGACACCCAGCGCAGGAACTCGCGCTTCGTGCGGAACCCGAAGATGACCAGCATCGCCGCAGCTTACGCGGCGAGGTCCGGCCGCGTGGCCCGCGGGCTCACAGGCGGCTGCCAGGTTGCCCGCAGCGGCGTGCCAGCCGCCGCCGACAACCTTGGCCCACAGGAATTGGTCAGCGTGCATCGAGTGGAGGTCCGGTCGTGGGACACGGCAAGCAGGACGGGCAGCGGCCCACGTATGAGGGGCGGCCGTTCGCCCGGCCCGACGAGGAGCTCGTCGACCAGGGGCTCGGCTTCGACATCGGGACCATGGTGCAGCGGCGGCAGCTGCTGCGCATGTTCGGGCTCGGGGCGGCGGTCGTCGGGCTGACGGCCGCGTGCGGCGACGAGCTGACGGCGGCCCCGTCGAGCAGCACGAGCACCGGAGCGAGCACGAGCGCGAGCGGCGGGACGGCCGCCGGGGAGATTCCGGACGAGACCGCCGGACCATATCCCGGCGACGGTTCCAACGGGCCCAACGTGCTGAACCAGAGCGGCATCGTCCGCAGCGACATTCGATCCAGCTTCGGTACCGCCAGTGGCACCGCGGCGGGCGTGCCCATGACGCTCGAGCTGTCCATCGTGGACATGGCCAACGGGGACAAGCCGTTCGCGGGCGTGGCCGTCTACGTGTGGCACTGCGACCGCGAGGGCCGGTACTCCCTGTACTCGCAGGGCGTCACCGACCAGAACTACCTGCGCGGGGTGCAGATCGCGGACGCCTCCGGCAAGGTGCGCTTCACCAGCATCTTCCCGGCCTGCTACTCGGGGCGGTGGCCGCACATCCACTTCGAGGTGTACCCGGACCAGGCGAGCATCACCGACTCCGCGAAGGCGATCGCCACCTCGCAGGTCGCGCTGCCCAAGGACGTCTGCGACACCGTCTACGCCACGTCCGGCTACTCGGCCTCGGTGCAGAACCTGAAGCAGGTGACGCTGGACAGCGACAACGTGTTCGGCAACGACGGCGGGGCGCTGCAGCTCGGCACCGTCACGGGCAGCGTGAGCGCCGGATACGCCGTGGCCCTGACCGCGAAGGTGGACACCCGCACGACACCGACCGGCGGCGGCGCCCCGGGCGGAGGTCCTGGCGGCGGGGGTCCGGGAACCGGGGGCCCGCCGCCGAGTCGTTAGGCGGCGAGGATGCGCGAGAGGGTCCTGCGGCCGATGCGGCTCATCGCGGGGTTGCTGTCGCGGTAGTACCAGACCACGCCCATCGACTGCACGAAGGCCCAGGCCCGGCCGCGCTCCCACTCCGCCTCGCCGCAGCCGAGGCGCGATCGGAGCGCGGCCCGGGGCGCGGCGTCGAGCAGGTGCCAGGCGCCGACGAGGTCGAGGGCCGGATCGGCCGGGCCGAGGCCGCCGACGTCGAGCACGCCCGTGAGCCGGCCGCCGGACACGAGCACGTTGCCCGGCATGAGGTCGCCGTGGTTCGTCACGTCCGGGGCGTCGCCGCGCGGCAGGTCGCGCATCCGCGCCCACAGCCGGCGCAGCCGCGGCACGTCCAGCAGCTCGGTGCTGCGCGCGAAGCAGGTCTCGATCCACGCGTCGTGCGTCGCGATCCGGCCGCCTCTGCCGGTACCGCCGAACATGCCGCCATCCGTGGGGATGCCGCGCGTGTCGGCGATGAGCTCGGCCAGGTCGTCGGCGAACGCGACGGAACCGGCGACCGCCTCGGAGGCGACGGTGCCGGGCACCCAGCGCAGCACCGACCACGGCAGCGGGTACCCGGGCCCGGGCGAGCCGAACGCGACCGGGCGCGGCACCGCGAACCGGGTGTACGCGGCGAGCCTCGCGGCCGCGTCGGCCTCCGCGCGCAGCTGCGAAGCCGAGTCCGGCTGCAGCGGGAACCGGGCGACGAGCTCGTCGCCGATCCGGAACACCGCGTTGACCGTGCCGGGGGCCAGCTCCCGCACCGGCAACTCCCGCCACTCGGGAAACTGCCCGGCGATGAGCCCGCGCACCGTGGACAGCGACAGCGGCAACTGGTCGGGATGCATCAGCACACCGCAGCGTAACGAGGCCGCCGGGAAAACGCTCAGAGTCGCCTCCGGCGGGCCGATGACCCACGCGACCGGGCACGGAGGTGGCGCGTGGACTACGAGTCGGACGCTCGTGCGCAGCTGCAGCGGCTGCTGCGCTTCGCCCGCACCCAGCTCGGCATGGACGTCGCCTGGATCTCGCGGTTCAGCGCCGACGAGCAGGTGATCAGGCTTGCCGACGGCGCCCTGGACCAGATGCGCGTCGTGCTCGGCGAGGGCCGCCCGCTGGCCGGCTCGTTCTGCTCCCGGGTGGTCGCGGGCACGCTGCCGCCGCTGGTCCCCGACGCCCGGCGGCACCCGGTCAGCCGGGACCTGGACGTCACCGCCGAGATGGGCATCGGCTCGTACGTCGGGGTGCCCTGGCGCGACGCCGACGGCCGGACCGCGGGCATGCTGTGCTGCGTGAGCCGCAGCCCCGCCCCGGCGCTCGGGGACCGGGCCGTGGACTTCCTCGGGCTGCTCGCCGAGGTGGTCAGCGGGCACCTCAACCACACCACCGCGCTCGGCCCGGCCCACGCCGGGACCCGGGACCTCGTCGCGCTCGACGTCCGGATGGTGTTCCAGCCCGTGGTGCGGCTGGCGCCCGACACCGTGGTGGCGTACGAGGCCCTGGCGCGCTTCGACGACCCGCGCTTCCCGACCCCCGCGCACGCGTTCGCCGAGGCCAGCCACGCCGGGCTGGGGGCCGAGCTGGAGCATCTCGCGGTGCGGCGCGCCCTCGAGCACCTCGACACGATGCCGGACGGCACCTGGCTCGGGGTGAACCTCTCCGCCGAGGCCGTGCTGACCACCGAGATCCAGGCGACGCTGCTGCGGCAGGCGCACCGCCGCATCGGCATCGAGCTCACCGAGCACACCCAGGTCGGCGACTACGGCCGCCTCGTGACCGCGACCGACCGCCTGCGCGACGCGGGCATCCAGCTGGCGATCGACGACGCCGGCGCCGGGTACGCGAGCCTGCGGCACATCCTGCAGCTGCGCCCCGACGTCATCAAGCTCGACATCGACCTCATCCGCCAGGTCCACGCCGACCCCGTGCGGCAGGCGCTGACCCGCTCGCTCGTCTCCTTCGCGGCCGACATCGGGGCGTCGCTGATCGCGGAGGGCATCGAGACGCGCCAGGAGCGCGATGCCCTGCTGGAGCTCGGTGTCACGTTCGGTCAGGGGTACTTTCTCGGCGGACCCGGCACCCTGCCCTCCCGTGGCCTCGACTCCGACTCGGGTGCGCTCGCGCTCTTTCGGCCGGAGCTTCGCTGACACGCGGGCGGCGCCCCGGTCTACGCCACTGACACGCGGGCGGCGCTCCCGGTCTACGCCCCTTCGGGGTGTGCTTTCGCTCTTACGGCCGATCGAAAGGAAATCGTAAGGCCGGTGCGGCAAGGTCGTTGGTGTCAGACGAACACGGGAACGACACCGAGGAGCATTCGATGCGCAAGCTGGTCAACTCGACGTATATCACCCTCGACGGCGTCATCGAGAGCCCGATGTGGACGGTGCCCTACTTCGACGCCGAGGCCCAGGCCTTCGCGGGCCAGCTCACCCAGGACGCCGACGCGATGCTCATGGGCCGCGTCACCTACGACGGCATGTCGGTGGCGTGGCCGGCGCGGGACGAGAGCGACCCGACCACCGGTGCCGCCTACTTCAACAACGTGAAGAAGTACGTCGCCTCCACCACGCTGACCGACCCGACGTGGAACAACACGGAGGTGCTGCAGGGCGACCTCGTCGAGGCGGTGCGCACGCTCAAGGAGGTCGACGGCAAGGGCATCATCCAATACGGCTACGGCTCCGTCACGGCCCAGCTCGTTCAGGCCGGCCTCGTCGACGAGGTGCACTTCTGGATCCACCCCGTGCTGGTCGGCGGCCCGAGCCTGACCGCCCAGCTGACCGACTTCGCGGCCTCCTTCGAGCTGGCCGGCACCCGCGTCCACAAGAACGGCCTGATCATCGCGACCTACGTTCCCGTGCGAGCATGACGTCCGCCTCGCCGCCCTCGGCGTGCAGCGCCTTGAAGCGCTCCGCGCCGAGGGCGGCGAGCAGGCGTTGCGTCACCCGTTCGATCTCGTCGCGCTCGGCGGGGGCGGCCGCGACGCCGTAGGTCTCGCGGGACTTGGCGGCCGCGCCGAGGAGCCGGGCCGCGTCCTCGTCCGCGGCGGTCACGGCGGCCAGGCCCTCCACGGCGATGATGGCGTCGCGAGGGGCGCCCATCGCGTCGGCGGCGTCGAGCGCCTCCAGGTGCAGGGCGCGGGCCTCGTCCGGGTCGCCGCGCTGCTCGGCGGCATAGCCGAGCTCGACCAGGACCATCGGGAGATACAGCGCGGGCTGGGGCTCGCCGCGGCCCTGGTCGGCCAGGCGGCCCAGGTGCGTCTCGGCCTCGTCCAGCCGGCCGGCGCGGCGGGCGCCGATGCCGAGGCCGAGCTCCGCGAAGACCACGGCGGCCGGGTTTCCCTGCTCGCTCGCCCGGGCGAGGGCGCGCTCGCCGAACTCGCGGGCGGTCCCGTAGTCGCGGGTCTGCACGGCCAGCCAGGCCAGCCAGGAGAGCTTGCTTGCCACCTCGGGCCAGAGCGCAAGCTCCTCGGCCCAGCGCAGGCCCTCGCGGTGCAGGGCCGCGGCCCGCTCGTGCTCGCCGCGCATCTCGGCGAGGCCGCCGACCCAGTCCGTGGCCTGCAGGCGGCCCCAGCGGTCGCCGAGCCCGGCGAAGAGCGCGGCGGCGCGGGTGCCGTAGTGCTCGAGCGCGTCGAGATCCCCGGCGGCGTGGGCGAACGTCGCCCGCGTGACCGACGTCGCCGCCTCGACCCAGGGGTCGTGCTCGTCGGCGACCCAGGGGTCGTGCTCGTCGGCCGGCAGCACCTCGTCGGCCAGGGCCAGGTCGCCGCGGTCGAACACGGCGTTGGCCACGAACCAGCGGGCGACGCCCGGCGCGCCGGCGAGCGCGGCGCGCACGTCCCGCGCGACGACGGGGGCGCCGAGCAGCAGCGCGAAGCCCAGCTTCCACGGCCCTGCGGCGACTGGGCCGAACGCCCGCCGGGCCTCGGTCAGCCGGCCGCGCAGGAACCAGTACCAGCCCAGTGCCGTCGGCAGCCGCGGGTCGCCCGCCGTCCGGTCCAGGGCGCGGCCGAGGTTCGCGGACTCGGCGTCGAGGACGGCCAGCCAGCGCTGCTGCTCGGGGCCGCGCAGGTGCGGGTCGGCGCGCTCGGCGAGGGCGGTGTAGTAGGCGGCGTGCCGGTCGCGGATCTCGTCCCCGTCGCCGAGGCGTTCGCCGGCCTGCCTATTGCGGACCTCGTCCCCGTCGCCGACGCGTTCGCCGGCTTGCCTGTTACGGACCCCGTCGCCGACGCGTTCGCCGGCTTGCCTATTGCGGACCTCGTCCCCGTCGCGGAGGCGGTCGGCGGCGAACGCGGCCACGGACTCGAGCAGGCGGTAGCGCGGGCCGTCGTCGACGACGATCAGCGAACGATCGACCAGCCGGGCGAGCACGTCGAGGTCGGTGCCGCAGACCTCCTCGGCCGCCTCCGGCGTGCAGCCGTCGGCGAACACCGAGAGCCGGGCCAGGACCCGCCGCTCCTCGGCGTCGAGCAGGTCCCAGCTCCAGGTGATGACGGCGGTGAGGGTGCGCTGGCGCTCGGGCACATCCCGCTGCTGGGTCGCGAGCAGCGCGAAACGGTCGTCGAGGCGCTCCACCACGCCGTGCAGGCCGAGCGCCCGCACCCGGGTCGCGGCCAGCTCCAGGGCGAGGGGGAGCCCGTCGAGGCGCCGGCACAGGCGGGCGACCTCGGGCGCGGTGCGCTCGTCCAGGCGGAACGTGCGCTGCTGGGCCGCGGCGCGGGCGGTGAACAGACGGGCGGCCGCGGAGCGCCGGACCGCGTCGAGGTCGCGCTCGTCGTCCGGGAGGCTCAGCGGCGGTACGTCCCATACGCACTCCCCGCCGATGCCCAGCGGCTCCCGGCTGGTCGCGAGCACCCGCACGCCGGGCGCGTCGCGCAGCAGCCGCCCGGTCAGCGCGGCGGCCGGGGCGATGACGTGCTCGCAGTTGTCGAGCACGACGGTCACGGCACGCGGCCCGAGCGCGGCCAGCAGGCGGTCGTCGGCGCTCAGCCCCGCCCCGGCCGCCTCCCGCACGCCGAGCGCGGCCAGCACCCGCTCGGCGATGTCACCGCCGGCCGGGACCGGGGCGAGCTCGACGAAGACGACGTCGGCCGGGTTCAGGTCGCGGACGGCCTCGGTGGCCAGGCGGGTCTTGCCCACGCCGCCGGGCCCGACGAGGGTGACGAGGCGCTGGCGGGCGAGCAGGGGCCGCAGCTCGGCGAGCGCCTCGGCCCGGCCGACCAGCTCGTCCAGCCGCGCGGGGAGGGCGTTGCGGATCAGCGCCGCCGGTGGCTTCACCTCCGGCGCCTTCCGGGTCGGGACCGTCGCCTCCGGACCCGCCTCCGGGGCGAGCGCCCCCGGGCCTGCCCCCGGGCCTGCCGCCGGGGCGAGCGCCCCCGGGCCCGCCGCCGGGGCGAGCGCCTCCGGGCCCGCCGCCGGGGCCAGCGCGGCGTCGTGGCCGAGGATCTGCCGGTGGATGGTGACCAGCTCGGGCCCCGGGTCGAGCCCGAGCTCCTCGGCGAGCCGGTCGCGCAGCTCGGCGTAGCTGTCGAGGGCCTCGGTCGGGCGGCCGGCCGCGTACAGGGCCCGCAGCTGCAGCGCGCGCAGCCGTTCGCGCAGCGGGTACCGGGCGACGAGCCCGGCCAGGTCGGCGGCGACGAGGTCGGGTTCGCCACGGGCCAGGCGGGCCTCGGCGAGCCGCTCGTGCACGGCCAGGCGCTGCTGGGTCAGCCGCTCGACCTCGGCGCGCACAAACTCCCCGTCGGCCATGTCGGCAAACGGCTCGCCACGCCAGAGCGCGAGGGCCGCGGTCAGGTCGGCGACGTCGTCGGACCCGGCCAGCGCGCCGAACCGGTCGGCGTCGACGGCGTCGGTGCGCAGCAGGTACCCAGGCGCCCGGGACTCGACCAGGTCACGGGCGCCCGGCTCGGCGTCGTTGAGCGCCTTGCGCAGCTGGGAGACCCGCACCTGCAGCGCGCCGGCCGGGTTCGCGGGCGGGTCGTCGCCCCACAGGTCGTCGATGAGCCGGTCGGCGGACACGACGCGGTTGCGGTGCAGCAGGAGGTCGGCGAGCAGGACGCGTACCTTGATCCCGGGCACGACGACGGCCTCGCCGGCGTCGGTGGTCACGGCGAGCGGCCCGAGCACCCCGAACTGCATCGCGCGCCAGCGTACGACGTCCCCCGGCTCCGCTCAGACCCGGATTGGCCGACGGTAACGCTGGGTAATCGCCTGCCGACTGCCCCGCGGCTCGACGCTCACGTGTGAGCGTGCGCCGACCGGCCTGTGTCTCGCCGCTCACGTGGGCCTAAGTGCGGACCGGCTCGCAGTCCGGTGGGCCGGTCGCCCCGATCGTCGCGCTGGAAAGCCCCCGGCTCGCTGGGCGTGGCCCCTGTTCCGCACCGCGGCTTGATTGTCGCGCTGCCGGGCCCCCGCACAGCGGCAGCCTGACCGCCCCGCGAAGCCATCCGTTGGCCAGCTCACCAGAACGCCTCAGAACGCTTCTCAGCCCGATCCCGCACAAACAAAAAAAGCCGGCCCCGCAGCAAGCGGGGCCGGCTCAAAAAGGCGTCGTGCCCAGGAAACACTTCAGGGGCTCACCGAATTCGGTGAGCCCCTGAAGGAAAGTTTGTCCGGCGGCGTCCTACTCTCCCACACTCTCTCGGGTGCAGTACCATCGGCGCTGGAGGGCTTAGCTTCCGGGTTCGGAATGGGACCGGGCGTTTCCCCTCCGCTATGGCCGCCGTAACACTATGAACCTGTCAACCCCGCACACCCACCCATCATGGTGGGGTGCGTTCGGTGTTGGTTCAGAATCACACAGTGGATGCAAGATCTTCAAAGCTTGTTTTGTAGGTCAAGTCCTCGGCCTATTAGTACCGGTCAGCTCAAACCTGTTACCAGGCTTCCACTTCCGGCCTATCAACCCAGTGGTCTCGCTGGGGG
>NZ_JBEPEH010000024.1:0-192948 GCF_040300725.1 Dactylosporangium sp. NPDC000244 | reverse complement strand
CAGGCCTTGGCCGACGGGGTCGAGTAGCCGAGGCCGAGGAGCTTGTCGGCGAACGCCCAGAGGAAGACGAAGCCGGTCGCGTACCGCAGCACCGCGAGCGCCCTCGCGGCGGTCTTCGTCAGCATGCTCCCCGGCGCCTCGACCTGCTCCAGTGCGCTGGTCCGGTGGATGTTCGCGGTGCTCATCTCGGCCTCCCTGTGCCGTTGTCCTCCCTGATGCATTCATCGTCGTCCGTGGCCGTGCCCGCCGCCGGTGCCGGAACGCCCGACTGGCCCGGGTCCAAAGTCCCGAGGAAGTCCTGATGCGCGGGGCTAACTCGGGGTGTGGACCAGACGAGACACACTCGTGTCTTCTTGGTCGACGATCATGAGGTCACGGGGTATGGCGTCACGGCGCTGCTCTGGTCCTGATGGACGTGATGATGCCGGAACCGGATGGTGACACCGCCACCGCCTGGATCCGCAAGATGCCCGAGTACCGCGACCTGCCGATCATCGCCGTCACGGCCGAGGCGATGAAGGCCGACCGCGAGATCTCCCTGGCCAGCGGGGCCACGGACTACGTCACCAAGCCGGTCGACGCGAGCCGCCTGCTCCACCTGATCGCCCGGTACCTCGGATAGCCGACGCCGGCGCGGCGCGGGCCGGTCCCGGGCGAGAGGTGCCGGAGGTCCCGCCGACTCGGGCGCTTGTGCTCTGCGCCGGGACCCCCCGTAGCCCGCAGGCTGATGGCAGCACCGGGAAAGACCCCCATCTGCGGCCCAGGAGGGCACCATGAAGCGCAAGACCCTCGATCTCATCGTCGGTGTCGGCCTGGTCGTCCTGGCCGGTCTGCTGCTCGTCGCCGGCATCGTGCTGACGAGCAACGCGAACTTCGCCAACGACTACGTCAAGAGCCAGCTCGGCCAGCAGCAGATCACGTTCAAGACCGCCGACACGCTCACCGCCGAGGAGCGGCAGTCGGCGTGCCTGGTGCGCTACGCCGGGCAGCAGCTCAACTCCGGCAAGCAGGCCGAGTGCTACGCCAACGAGTTCATCGGGCTGCACCTGAAGTCGATCGCCGGCGGCAAGACCTACGCCCAGCTCGGCGACGTGCAGACCGAGCTGAAGGCGAAGCTTGCCGACGCGCAGAAGGCCGGCGACACCGCGGCCGTCGCCACCGTGCAGCAGCAGATCACCGACACCAACACCGCGCGGGAGACCGTGTTCAAGGGCGAGACCCTCCGCGGCCTGCTGCTGACCTCCTACGGCTTCAGCGAGTTCGGGGCCAAGGCCGCCCAGGCCGCGCTGGTGGCCTACCTCGCCGCCGGGCTGCTCCTCCTGCTGGGCGCCGCCGGTCTGGTGCACGCCGCCCGCACGCCGCGCAGCCAGGGCTTCGCGGTGCCGGAGGCGACCGTCAAGGAGCCGGTCGGCGCCTGACCGGGGCGAATCTCGGTCAGACCTCGGGACCCGGGCCGCATCGGCCCGGGTCCGTTCGTGCGTGTCGGCCGTTTCAGCGGGCCGTGGCGATGAGGCGGCGCAGGGCGGCGCGGGCGGGCGGGCCCCACGTGGCCTTGCCGCCGGGCTCGCCGTGGACGCCGGCGTCGCCGATGAGCATGCCGATGACGGCGCGGGCCATCGCGCAGCCGCGGGCGCGGCGTTGCGTGGCGGGGTCCGCGGCCGGTCGGTAGGCCGCGTAGAAGCGCTCGACGGTGTCGTCCGGCAGCAGCAGCCAGGCGGCGGCGAGGTCGTAGGCCGGGTCACCGGCGCAGAGGTCGCCGAAGTCGATGACGCCGCAGAGGGTGCCGTCGCCGGTGAGGACGTTCGCCGGGTGCAGGTCGGCGTGGAGCCAGCGCGGCGCGCCGGTCCACGGCGGTGCGGTGACCGCGTCGTGCCAGACGGCCCGTCCGGCCTCAGGGTCCTCGATCAGCCCCCGCTCGACGGCCTCGGCGAGCGCCCCGGCGAAGCCCTCGGCTCCATCGGCGAGCGGGCCGCCGCGGTTGCGGCCGGTGGGCGCGCCGCCGGGGGCGGGCCGGTGCAGTGCCGTGAGGAACGCGGCCAGGGACTCGGCCGCCTCGGCGCCGCGCGTGACCGGGGTCTGGTCGGCGGGGGAGCCCGGCACCCAGGTCGTGATGAGCCAGGGGCGGGGGAACCGCGCGGAGGGCTCGCCGAAGCGCTGCGGGACGGGGATCGGCAGCGGCAGGAGCGGGGCGAGCCCGGGCAGCCAGGCGTGCTCCTTGCGCAGCAGCTCGTCGGCGGACCCGGTCGCCCACGGCAGCCGGACGGCGAGGTCGTCGCCGAGCCGCCACAGCTGGTTGTCCCATCCCCGCGCCCCGAGCCGGATCGGGTGCCCGGCGAGGTCGGGGTGCTGGTCGCGGAGCAGGTCCCGGACGAGTTCCGCGGTGATCTCGAGCTCGGCGTGGGTCACGCGAAGCCACAGTAGCCGCCCGGCGACGACGGCGGGGGGCTCAGCCGCGGCCAAGGGCGCCTCGCCGCTCTCAGCCGCGGCCGACGGCGGCGAGGCGCGGGGCTCAGCCGTGGCCGAGGGCGGCGAGGCGGGGGGGCTCAGCCGTGGCCGAGGGCGGCGAGGCGGGCGGCGAACGCGGTGGCGGCCGCGTGCAGCTCGGGCGGCTCCAGGATCTCGGCCTCGTAGCCCAGCCGGGCCGTGTGGACGGCGATCGCCTCCAGGGTGTCGGCGGCGCAGATGAGCACGCACCAGCCGTCGCGGTCGTCCTCGACGCGGCCGACCTGGGGCGGGACGCGCTCGCGGACCTCGGTCGCGTCGGCGCGCAGGCGGATTCGGGCGGTGTGGCGGTACGGCGACTCGGCCACCGCGCGCTGGACGAAGGCTGCCGGGTCCGGGTGTTCGCGCGGGTGGAACCGCCACGTCGTCGCCGTCACGGCGCGCATGCGGTCGAGGCGGAACGTGCGCCAGGCGTCACGGTCGACGTCCCAGGCCATGAGGTACCACCGCCGCCCGGTCGTCACCAGGCGCACCGGCTCGACCGAGCGCTCCGTGTCCGGGTAGCCGAACCGCACGCGCACGGCGTCGCGGCAGGCCCGGGCCAGCGTCACCAGCACCTCCGCGTCGATCTGCACGCCCGGGCCGACCAGGGTCTCCGTCGCGCCGTGGACGGCCCGCACCTCGGCCCGCAGCCGCGGCGGCATCACCTGGTCCAGCTTGGCCAGGGCGCGCAGGGCCGCCTCGCCGGCGCCCGCCACCGTGCCCGCCGAGGCCAGGCGCAGCGAGACCGCGGTCGCGATCGCCTCGTCGTCGTCGAGCAGGAGGGGCGGCAGGCGGGTGCCGGCGCCGAGCTGGTAGCCGCCGCCGACCCCGCCCGTCGCGTGCACGGGGTAGCCGAGCGCGCGCAGCCGTTCGACGTCGCGGCGGATCGAGCGGTCGGTGACCCGCAGCTCGGCGGCCAGCTCCGACGCCGTCCACGAGGCGCGGCGCTGCAGCAGGGCGAGCAGGCGCAGCACCCGTTCGGCGGTCATGGGCTCGATCATTCCACCGATCACGGACCGTACCTGTCCGCGATTCGGGTAAGACTGATGCCATGACGACGACCCGTGCCGTGCAGATCGCGATCGACTGCGCCGACCCCGCCGCGCTCTCTGCATTCTGGATCGAGGCGCTCGGCTACAAGTTGCAGGACCCGCCGCCCGGCTTCGGCTCCTGGGAGGAGGCGCTCGAGGCGATGGGCGTGCCGCCGTCCGAGCGCAACCAGGCCTCGGCGATCCTGGATCCGCAGGGCAACGGGCCTCGAGTGTTCTTTCAGCGTGTACCGGAGGAGAAGCGCGTCAAGAACCGCGTGCACCTCGACGTCCGGGCCGCGCCGGGGTTGCAGGGCGAGGAGCGGATGGCGGCCCTCGAGGCGGAGGCCGACCGGCTGGCCGGGCTCGGTGCGAAGCGGCTCGCCCGGCACGAGCCCAGGCCGCCGCTGGCGTTCGGGCACATCGTGATGGCCGATCCCGAGGGCAATGAGTTCTGCCTCGACTGATGAAACTTTCGTCGCGGCTCCGTGCCACGGGGGCACGGAGCCGCGGCTCGTATTGACGGACGTGATGCTGCCGTCCGACTGTGAGCGCTCACACTCGAAGGGGGTGAGCGGATGCGAGCGCGCATCGCGGCACTGGTCGCCGTCTCGCTGGCGTTGCTTGGGCTCGGAGCCGCCATGCGGCCGGCGAGCGCGGCCGCGGCCGGGTGCGGCGTCACGTACAAGGTGACCAGCCAGTGGACGGGCGGCTTCGGGGCCGACGTCACCATCACCAACCTCGGCGATCCGGTCACCGCGTGGACCCTGGGCTGGACCTTCGCGAGCGGTCAGAGCGTCACCCAGGCCTGGAACGCCACCGTCACCCAGTCCGGCACCGCGGTCACGGCGAAGAACGTGAGCTACAACGGCGCCATCGCGACCGGGGGCACCGCGAGCTTCGGCTTCAACGGGGCGTACACCACCGCCAACCCGATCCCGGGAGCGTTCACACTCAACGGCGTGGCCTGCACCGGCTCGCCGACCGCCTCGCCCTGTGCCACGCCGTCGAAGAGCCCGACCCCGAGCCCCACGCTGAGCCCGACCCCGAGCCCGACCTCGAGCACGCAGCCGAAGATCACCATCTGGCTCGCGGGTGACTCGACGGTCGCCAACCCGTCCGGCGGCGTGTGCCCCGTCGGGTGGGGCAGCCAGTTCGCGCCGAACTTCAACGCCAACGTGACGGTCAAGAACAACGCGGTCGCCGGGCGCAGCATCCAGACCTGGCTGTACGACCCCAACGTCACGACGGCCAAGGGCTCCGACGGCGAGTGCACCATCAGCCCGAACACCTACTCGACCCGCTGGCAGGGCATGCTCGACGCGAGCACCGGCATGAAGTCCGGGGACTACCTGTTCATCCAGTTCGGCATCAACGACGGCGACTCGGCCTGCCCGCGCCACGTCGGCTCCGCGCGGTACAAGCAACTGCTCGGCGTCATGGCCGCCGCGGCCAAGCAGCGCGGCGTGAAGGTCGTCATGCTCACCGCGGTCGCCGCGATCACGTGCAGCGGCAGCACGGCGACGGGCAACCGCGGCTTCCTCACCGAGACCACCGACGCCGCGAGCGCGAACGGCGTGCCGGTCATCGACCTGCACAAGCTCTCGTACACCTACTACACCGGCGCCGGGCTGTGCCCGAACAACGGCGACTACACCCAGGGCGCCGTCGGGGCCTTCTTCTGCAACGACCACACGCACTTCGAGACCGCCGGGGCCGTGCAGATCGCCCGGCTCGTCGCGACCGCCGTGCGCAACCAGAAGCTGGATCTGATGGGGTACCTCAAGTGAGGGCCGCGCTGCGCATCGCCGCCGCCGTGACGGGCACGGTGCTGGCCGGGGCCGGGATCGCTGTCGCGCTGGCCGCCACCGGTGACGGCTCGCCCTCGGACGCGAACATCGCCTTCGTCGGCCGCTGGGACCGTTCCAACGCCAGTGCCTATGTGCCGAACTGGGCCGGGGCCTACTTCCGCACGGGGTTCACCGGGACGACCGTGAAACTCAAACAACGCAACACGATCGACTTGTACTACAGCATCGACAACGGCGCCGTGCAGTACATCCAAAATGTGTCCGGCACCGTGAACCTGACCCCGTCGAAGCTCGCCGCGGGCAACCACACCCTGATGGTCTCCTACCGCGTCGTCGCGGGCTCCTACACCGGCGACGCCGTGTTCCAGGGCCTCGTGCTGGACTCGGGCGCGAAGACCCTGCCCGCGAACGTGTCGCCGAAGCTGGTCGAGTTCGTCGGCGACTCGATCACCGTCGGCACCACGTCGTCGAAGAACGCGCTCACCGCGTACGGCTGGCTCACCGGCGAGCAGATCGGGGTGCGCCACACGCAGATCGGCTACGGCGGCGGCTGCCTCGTCGCCACCGCGGACGGCTGCGTGTCGGTGGCCTCCCAGTTCCTCAAGACCGGGTACCCGGCCACGAGCGCCAACTGGGACTTCACCCGCTACACCGCCGACGCCGTCGTCATCAACCTGGGCACCAACGACAAGAGTCACGGTGTCTCGTCGGCCGACTTCCAAAACGGCTACGTCAACTTCCTCAAGACGGTGCGCGGCAAGTACCCCAGCGCCGCCATCTTCGCCCTGGAGACGTTCTCGAAGCGGTACGTCACCGAGACCCAGGCCGCCGTGACGACCCAGAACAACGCCGGCGACCGTAACATCTACTACGTCAACACCGAGGGCTGGCTGCCCAGCGACGGCCTGAGTGACAGCGTCCACCCGAACGACAAGGGCCACCAGGCGATCACGGCCAGGCTTGCCCCCATCGTGGCCGCCAAGCTCACACCCGTCACCACGTCGCCGTCACCGCCCGTGCCGTCGCCCACCACGCCCGTGCCGTCGCCCACCACGCCCGTGCCGTCGCCCACCACGCCCGTGCCGTCGCCCACCACGCCCGGGCCGACGACCGCCGCACCGGGAACGTGCACGGTCGCCTACCGCATCACCAACTCGTGGCAGGGCGGCTTCGGGGCCGACGTGACCATCACCAACCTCGGGGCACCCGTCACCGCCTGGACGCTGGGCTGGTCGTATGCGAGCGGGCAGAGTGTCACGCAGGCCTGGAACGCCACGGTGACGCAGTCGGGGACCGTGGTCACGGCGCAGAACGTGAGCTACAACGGCACGATTGCGACCGGGGGCACGGCGAACTTCGGGTTCAACGGGGCTTACACCTCCAGCAATCCCGTCCCGGGAGCGTTCACACTCAACGGCACGCGCTGCTCGACCGCCTGAGCACCGGCCCCGGACGCCCGGTGAGGTCCCGCACGGTGGGCCTCACCGGGCCGTTCCGCGGATGGCAACCGGGCACGGCCGAGAGCACGGCCGTCCACGCCGGCACAGCCGGCCCGGTGACCATGAGCACGGCCGCGGGCACGGCCGAGAGCACAGCCGAGAGCACGGCCGTCCAAGCCGGCACAGCCGGCCCGGTGACCATGAGCACGGCCATGAGCACGGCCGAGAGCACGGCCGTCCAAGCCGGCACAGCAGGCCCGGTGACCATGAGCACGGCCGCGGGCTGGCCCGGGGTCATGCGCACGGCCCCGGTCCGCAGTGGTGCGGGCGTGGCAGGATGGCGGCCCATGGGGGACGACGAGGTCTTCGCGGAGATCGCACGGCTGGTCGCGGCGGGGGAGTACCGGGACCGGTACCACGGCCGGGCCGGCTTCGACCTCGAGGGCGACCCGGGCGAGATCGGGGAGTGGCCGGAGGGCGAGTTCCACCGCACCTACCATCGCCGCACCGCGCGGTACGCGACTGCCCGCGCGAACGGGTGGCTCGAGCCGCTGCCGCCGCTCGCACCGGCGGCGCCGGAGTTGGTCGAGGAGGTGGAGGCGACCGCCCGCCGCAAGCTTCCGCCGCTGCTGCGCCGCCTCTACCTGGAGGTCGCCAACGGTGGGTTCGGCCCGGAGTACGGCATCAAGGACCTGTGGGCGGGCCATCCCCTGGTGACCCGGGAGCGCTCGGTCGCCGGCCCGACCCGCCCCCGCATCGCGCGGCCGCTGTGCTCGTGGTTCAACGGCGGCCTGACCGAGATCGACCTCTTCGACGGTCAGGTCTGGGGCACGACGGCGTACTCGGTGCCGACCGGCATCCCGCACTCCTACCCGCAGGGCCTGACCGTCACCGAGTGGCTGGCTCGCTGGCTGGATGGGCGCGCCTACCCGCCGCTGCTCGTGCGCGACGGCGCCACCTGGCGGCCCGGCACCGAGGCCGAGGAGCGGGCCGCCTTCGAGGAGCGCGAGGAGAACCGCCGCAACCCGGAACCATTCCAGGACGACGAGGACTGGCCGCACTAGGTCGCGTTTCGGATCGGCCTGAGCCGCCGGCTGATAGCGGCGACGGTCAGAGTGGCTTCGAAGCGGACGGCGTTCGTCAGCCTCGGGAGGCCGTTCGCCGTGCGCCGGGCCGGTGGTGACGGGCCCGACCGCTGCGAGTCGGCCTCAGTCGTCGTGGGTCAGATGCGGCCAGAGCGCGGGCCAGGCGGCCGTCGGGCCGGTGCAGAGGCTCAGGTCGAGGTGGTTGAAGTCGCTGTCCACTTCGTACGGTGTGACGAACGTGCCGACCGTGTGGCAGTCGGCGAAGTACGGCCGCAGCTTCTCGGCGGAATCGACCGCGAGCACGGTGGTGTCGGAGGCCGCGCCCGGCCCCCACATGCCGTAGGTGTTGTGGCCCGACAGGACCGGTGGCAGTCCGGGCGGGCCGAGCACGTCGAGCGTGGATGCCTCGGCGTAGTTGCCGGTGAAGATCGACGTCGGGGGCGTGCCGGCGCTGGTCAGCGCGGTGTTCTGGGCCGCGACGGCGCTGGCGAGCTGCGGCCAGCCGACGGTGTCGGCCACGTCGTTGCCGGTGCCGTGGGCGTGCAGGTCCCGGACCGGCCAGACCGGCAGTACCGAGGGCAGCGTGACCGCGGTCGCGACCAGGATGGCGGCGGCGACGAGCCAGCGCCGCACGAGCGGGCGGCGGCCCCGGGCGAACCAGCGCTCGGTGGAGACCGACCCCGCGGCGAGCACGAGCGGCAGCAGGCCGGAGGTGTAGTAGGGCTTGCCGGGCACCCAGGCCAGGACGTACACCGCGACCACGGTCACCGTGACGGCGAGGTAGCGCACGTCCGGCGTCCGCCAGAGCCGAACCACGCCGGCAATGAGTATGGGGAAGGTGAGCAGGCCGCCGTAGATGAGCTGCGCCAGCGGCCCGCCCAGGTACGCCGCCGTCGACGTGTTCTCCCGGTGCAGCGCCGCGGCCATGGCGAACTGGGGCCAGCCGTGGGTCGCCTGCCAGATGACGTTCGGCGCCCAGATGACCGCGGCGATCGCGGCCCCCAGCCATGGCCACGGCGACCGCAGGACATCGAACCGGCGGGTGAGCAGCAGCCCGACCGCCAGCGCCAGCAACAGCAGCGCGACCAGATTGTTCGTCTGCAGGCCGAGACCGGCGGCCAGCCCGGCGCCGAGCCACCACCGGGGCCGTTCGCGCGCGATCGCGGTGCTCACGCACAGCACGACCACGGTCCAGGCCAGCAGCGCCGGCGGGGTGGTGTTGCCGATGTGGACCGCGCCCAGCAGCACCGGCGTGCCGGACATGCACAGCGCGGCCAGGACGCGGCCGATGCGACCGGCGCCGAGCAGCACGGCCTGCCGCGCGGCCAGCACGATGATCGTGCCGCCCTCCAGCGCCGGCAGGACGCGCACGGCGGTCGGATGCGTGCCGCCGATCAGCTCGCTCAGCCGGACCAGGAGCGGGGCCAAGGGAGGCTGGTCGACGTAACCGAACGCGAGGTGGCGGCCGGCTTGGATGAAGTACAACTCGTCCTGTTGAAATCCATAGCCGGCGCTGAATGCCAGCTCGAGGACGACGAATGCGGCGGCGATGATCCAGACCAGCGCCGGGAGGCGTTCGTCGGTGGTCGGCTCGGTCACGGTTCACAACCTTCCCACGGTTCGCGGTTCCTGTGTGACCGTGTACAGCTGGGCATCGGTCCTTGGAGCGACCGGGCCCGGGCCGAGCTGGCGGCGTCGGGCGAGCGCAGCCAGAGCCGCGCGCCCGGGTGCAGGACCTGCTCACCCCGCAGGAGGTCGTAGAGGCGGGCCAGGGCGTCGTAGGCGTCGGCCGGGCGGCCGTCGGCCAGCGCGGCGAGCCCGCGGGCGTGCACGACGACGGAGAGGGAGGCGGGCATGCTGTCCCGCTCGGCCGCGCCGGCCAGCCGCTCCAGCCGGTCGGCTTCGCCGCGCAGGGCCGCGATCTTGGCCTCGGTGGCCTGGGCCAGCGCCCCCCGCGCCCGGCGATGCCGTCGAGGAGCTCATCGAGGCGGCGCGACTCGTCGCGCCGCCCGAAGAGGATGTCGCCTGGCGTCATGCGGCTCAGTCTAGGAATCGCAGCAGCGCGCGCGTGAGCTCCGCCTGATGCTCCTCGTAGATCCAGTGGCCGGAGTCGGCGACGACGAGCGGGGTGACGTCGGTGGCGTAGTCGAGCACCTGGTCGGGGACCTTGTGCCCCAGGCTCCCGCTCGCCCCGATGGCCAGCACGGGCACGGTGAGCCTCGTCTCCCCGAGCCGGGCGTTGTCGTCGATGTCCTTCGGGAACGCCCGGAACCACTCGAAGCTGGCCCGCAGGTGGGCCGGGTCGCGCAGGTACGAGGCGAACTCCCGCACGTCGGCGTCGGTGACGGCGCCCTTGCGCACCTCGAGCGAGTCGATGAACCCGCCCACCCACTGCTCCTCGCGGCCGCTGACCATGCGCTCGGGCAGGCCGTTGGCCAGGCTGAAGAAGCCGAAGTTCCAGGCGGCGGGGCCGTCGGCGGTCAAGGACGGGAAGTTGTACAGGCTGAGGTCCGGAATCGGCGCCTCGCTGAGCACGAGCCGGGTCACGTCGCGCCGGTACGTGGCCGCGTAGGAGTAGGCGACCATCGTGCCGATGTCGTGCCCGACGATGCGGATGTTGTGCTCGAGGCCCAGCTTGACCAGCAGCCCGTGCACGTCGGCGGCCATCGTCGCCTTGTCGTAGCCGCCGGCCGGGGCGTCGCTGCGCCCGGCGCCGCGCAGGTCGGGCGCGATGACCGTGTAGTGCTTCGCGAGCTCGGGCAGCAGGCCGCGCCATTCGTACCAGGTCTGCGGGTAGCCGTGGATGAGTACCAGCGTCGGGCCGTGCCCGCCGCGGACGTAGTTGAGCGAGACGGCGCCGACCTTGGCCCGCTGCTCGGTGAAGCCGGCCGGCACCCGCCGCTCCGGTGGGCTGGCGGCGGCGCCGGTACCGAGCGCGAGCACCAGGCTCAGCACGGCCAGCAGGAAGGTCAGGGGGCGTCGGGTCATGAATGCTCCTCGATGGTACGGACGACTCTGATCGAGGTTTGTCGACGCGGCGGCCCGCGGGCTTCAGTCATGTGACTGGCGTCGCGGGCGCTGCCCGGGGCCGGTGCGGCCGTCGGCGTACTGATGCCCCGGCGGCTGCGGCCCGCGCAGACTCTGCCGTGACGCCGGCCGGACCGGCTGGGCGACGAGAAGATCGGGGACCGCGCCGTGGAAGATCCGTACCACCTGCAGCCGCTCGAGGGCCGCCCGTCGTTCTGGTTCCTGGGCGGCCGGGTACAGCTCAAGGTGCCGGGGGAGCGCACCGACGGGCACCTGAGCCAGCTCGAGTTCGACGATCCGCTGGGCCAGGCGCCGCCGCTGCACGTGCACGACGGCGAGGACGAGGTGTGGTACGTCCTCGACGGGAAGATCACGTTCTTAGTCGGCGACCGCTCCTTCGACCTGGAGGCCGGGGCGATGGCCCTCGGCCCGCGCGGTGTGCCGCACAGCTACCTGGTGCGCTCGGCCCGCTCCCGGATGCTGGTGAGCTACGGCCCGGCCGGCATCGAGCAGTGGTTCGCCGAGAACGGCTCGCCGATCGCCGCCATCGACGACGCCCCGGCCGCGTTCGACATCGGCAAGATCATCTCCTCGGCGGAGCGCTTCGGCCTGCGAGTGGTCGGGCCGCCGCCGTCGCTGTAGGGCTCACTCGGCCTGCATGGCCTCGAGCGCGTCGCGCAGCTCGGCCCGGCCGGTGATGCCGAGCTTCGGGAAGATGCGGTAGAGGTGCGAGCTGACCGTCCGGTGTGACAGGAACAGCTGGTCGGCGACCTGCTTGTTGGTGTGCCCCCGGGCGGCCAGCCGGGCGATCTGCAGCTCCTGGCTGGTCAGCTGGGCCAGCCGGCTCTCGGTGCGCCGCTGCACGACCAGCCCGGAGGCGCGCAGCTCGGTGCGGGCCCGTTCCGCCCACTGCCTGGCGCCGACGGCGTCGAACGCCCGCATCGCGGCGGTGATCTCGTCCCGGGCCTCGCCGATGCGGCGCTTGCGGCGCAGCCACTCGCCGAACGCGAGCCGGGTCCGGGCCGTCTCCAGCGGGTGCCCGGCGATCCCGGGCTCGGCCAGCGCCCGCTTGAAGTGCTCCTCGGCCTGGTCGGTGAGCAGCCCCCGCGAGCGGTGCACGAGCATCCACAGCAGCGACGAGTCGAGGGCCCGGGCGGCGGCCTCGACCTCGTCGATCCAGCCGGCCGCCCGCCCCGTCTCCCGGGCCCGGACCGAGGCCTCGACGAGGTCGCCGATGACCAGCAGCCCCGCCTCCGGGTGGACCATCACCGCCTCCAGATCCCGCAGCGCGTCCTGGTGGTGGCCCTCGGCCAGCGCGGACAGCCCGGCGGCCCAGTGCCGGCCGGCGACGATCATGGCCGGCGGTACCGGCGCCAGCTCCCGGCACCGCTCGAGCTTCGCCGCGGCCTGGGTGTGCTCGCCGCGCCAGGCGTGCACCCGCGCGGCGATCACCGCCGAGTGGGCGGCGATCGCCGGCAGGTCGAGCTCCTCGGCCAGCCGGCCGGCCTGGTCGGCGTCGGAGACCGCGTCGGAGAGCCGGCCGGCCGTCAGCCGCACCCGCGAGAGCCGGCCCAGCGTCATGGCGTGGTCCGCGACCGCGCCGTCGCGCCGGAAGGCCTCCGCGGCCGTCGACCAGCCCTGCTCGGCCAGGTCCCAGACCTGCAGCGACTCCGCGGCCTCGCCGATCCCGGCCGCGACGATCGGGGGCAGCGCGGTCAGGTGGGCGGCCATCGCCTGCAGCGCCGGGGTGACCAGGGCCGCGTGCCGCACCGGCTCCAGGGCGGCCAGGGCCAGGACGACCCGCAGGTCGGCGGCCGGCAGGCCGAGCGCCCGGATCTCGTGCTCGACCTGCGCCCGGACAGCCGGCGCGGCGCCGTCGGTCATGCACCGGAACGCGGCCTGCACCAGCGTCGACGCGCCGACGTCGAGGTCGTGGGGCACGGCGGCGCGGCCGACGGCGACCGTCTCGACCAGCCCGCGCATCGGCAGGTTGGCGTTGGTCGCCATGATGATGTGGGTGAGCACGAGGTTGGCGTGCAGCACCGGGTCGGCGCTGGCCCGGGCCGCCTCGGCGATCAGCCGGTCCACGGCGGAGGTGAGCCCGGCCTGGCGGGCGGCCTCGGCGGCCAGGCCGAGCCGGCGGCCGCGTTGGTCCGGGTCGGGGGACAGGTCGGCGGCCCGCTCCAGGGATCGCATCGCGTCGCCGACCGCGCCGCGGGCCCGGTCCCGCTCGGCGGCGGCCTCGAGGTCGGCGGCGACCGGCTCGTCGCGGCCGACGGTGGCGGCGGCCCGGTGCCAGGCGGCCCGAATCGGGTCGTCGGCCAGGGCCTCGGCCAGCGCCCGGTGCATGGCCACCCGCCGGGCGAACGGCGCCGCGCCGTAGATGGCCGACCGGACCAGCGGGTGGCGGAACTCCAGCCGGTGGCCGACCGAGCGGACGAGCCCGGCGTCCTCGGCCGGGACGAGCTGCTCCAGGCCCAGGCCGAGCCGCGCCCCGGCCATCGCCAGCTCGGTCAGCGACGACTCGGTGTTGACGGAGGCCAGCAGCAGCAGGTCCCGGGTCGGCTCGGGCAGGGCGTCGACCTGCCCGGCGAACATGTTCTCCAGCCGGACGCCCAGCGGAAGCCGGTCGGGCAGGATCGTGGCGTCGTGCAGGCCGCGGTCCTCGATGCCGCGGGTCAGCTCGACCAGGGCGAGCGGATTGCCCTCCGCCTCGGCCAGCACCCGGGCCCGGGCCTCGCGGCTCATCGCCGGGTTGAGCCCCGTCACCAGCTCGGCCGCGACGGCGTCCGGCAGACGGTCCAGCCGGATCTCCCGCATGCCGAAGGGGGCCAGCGGGTCCCGCTCGCCGGTCCGGCACGTGGTCAGCAGGACGATCCGGGTCTCGGCCAGCCGCCGGGCGACGAACCCGATCATGTTGACCGTCGGCTGGTCCATCCACTGCACGTCCTCGATGACCAGCAGCAGCGGCCTGGTCTGCGCCACCTCCTCGAGCAGGCCCAGCACCGCCACGGAGATCAGCAGCCGGTCCGGCGCGGTGTCCGGCCCGATGCCGAGCGCGCTGCGCAGCGCCGCCCGCTGCCGCTGCGGCAGCGCGTCGACGCGGTCCACGACGACGTGCAGCAGCTGGTGCAGCCCGGCCAGGCCGACCCGGGTCTCGCTCTGCACGCCCACACAGGTGAGCACGCGGAAGCCGGCGGCGGTGGCCATCCGGCGGAGCTCGTCCACCAGGGTCGTCTTGCCGATGCCGGCCTCGCCGTGCACCGCGACGGCCGCGCCGTGCCGGTCCACCTCGGCCAGGACGGAACGCAGCACGTCCAGCTCCGCGTCACGGCCGAGCATCGTCACCTCGCCCATTGCGTCGGAGAGCCGGCCCGGTGCCGGCCCACGCCGAACGCTACGGACGTGGGAGCGCGACCGGCATACGTCACGTGACGGGTGTCCCCTCCCCGTATGCTGGGCCCGTGACGCCGCTGAAGATCGTCGAGACGAGCCCGGGCAACTACTCGCTGCTGCTCAACGCCGGGTCGACCGCCGTCGACGGGCTCGTGGAGGAGCTGGGGCACGAGCCCAACGGCTACTTCTGGGAGGGCGTCGGGCAGCTGCTCGTCGCGACCGAGGCGCCGGAGCTGGAGGGGCGGCTCAAGTACGACCCCGAGGGCGGCATGTTCGCCGCCTACGGCACGGACCGCCCCGCCCTGGAGCAGCTCGGCGCGCTCATGGCCGCGGTGGCCAACGACGCCGACCGGATGCGCGCCGTCGTGGCCCTGGCCGCCGAGCGCGGCTTCGAGTTCGACGACTGAGTCAGGGCAGGCGACTGAGCCAGGGCGGGTGACTGAGCCAGGGCGGACGACCGCGTCAGGGCAGCAGCGCGTCGACCACCGCAGCCAGCGGGCCGTGCAGCTGCTCGGCGGTCGCGTCGCGCAGCGGCTGCAGGCCCACGGCCGACCGGACGACGGCGATGCCGACGCCGAGGGCCACCACGAGCTCCGCCTCCAGCAGGCGGTCGTCGCCCTCGTGCCCGGCCGCGGTGAGGACCTTCCGGCCGAAGTCGAGCAGGGCCTGGCGGCGCAGGCCGTCGACCTGGGCGTCGCCGGAGACGCGCAGCAGCATCAGCACCGGGTGCTCGTCGAACTCCGGCCACGCGTCGCTCGACAGGTGGCGGGCCAGCGCGTCCGCGAGCGCCGTGCGGTCCCAGGGCCGCTCGCCGTCGCCGCCGAACCGCGGTGACGCCGACATGGCCGCCTTGAGCAGGCCCTCCTTCGACCCGAAGTACCGCTTGATGAGCGCCAGGTTGACCCCGACGTCCCCGGCGATGTCGCGCAGGGTCGTGCGCTCGTAGCCGAGGCGGGTGAAGCGCCGGGCCGCCGCCTCCAGCAGTGCCTGCCGGGTCGCCGCCGCATCCCGACGGCGCGGTGTGGTCTCGGCCACCGCAACCTCCTCTCCGAGCGCCGCGTAGGCTACGGTCGCGCAAGTAATCATATGATGACTTGTCGAAGGAGGCCGGCGTGGCCACCACCGCTCTGCTCGTCATGGACGTCCAACGCGCCGTCGTCGAGCGCTACCCCGACCCGGGCTACCTGCCCCGCCTGCGCACCGCGATCGACACCGCGCACGCCCGAGGGCTCCCCGTGATCTACGTCGTGGTCGGGTTCCGCCCCGGCCGCCCCGAGATCAGCCCGCGCAACCGCATGTTCGGGCGCCTCGCCGGCGCGCACGAGTCGCCCGCCGAGGCCGCGAGCATGCGGATCCACCCCGACATCCAGCCCGACACCGACCCCGTCGCCGGGGACATCGTCGTGACCAAGCGCCGGGTGAGCGCCTTCGCCGGCAGCGACCTGGAGATGGTCCTGCGGGCCGGCGGGATCGAGCACCTGGTGCTCACCGGCATCGCGACCGGCGGGGTGGTGCTGTCGACCCTACGGCAGGCCGCCGACCTGGACTTCGGGCTCACGGTGCTCGCCGACGGGTGCCTCGACGACGACCCCGAGGTGCACCGGGTGCTGGTCGAGAAGGTCTTCCCGCGCCAGGCCGAGGTGCTCACCATCGCCGAGTGGGCGGCCTGAGCGGCGGCTCCCCGCTCGCGCGGCACGTTCTCACCCGCGGAGAGGGGCGGCCGGCGGCCGCGGCCCGGCCAGGCTTGTGCGCATGGCCAGTCGCCGAAGCCGCCCGGTCGTGTCCTCCCGCGCGTCCGTCGGCGAAGCCGTGGTACGCCTGCCGGAGCTGGGCCTCGACGCGGAGTCCGCGTACGACGTCGTGCACGACGAGGCGATGCTCGACGGCAACGCGCGGCTGAACCTGGCGACCTTCGTCGGGACGTGGATGGACCGTCCCGCCGACCGGCTCTACGCCGAGACGCGCCAGAAGAACCTGATCGACAAGGACGAGTACCCGGCCACGGCCGAGATCGAGGACCGGTGCGGCCGGATCCTCGCCGGACTGTGGCGGGCCCCCGACCCGGACCGGGCCATCGCGACCTCCACGGTCGGCTCGTCGGAGGCGTGCATGCTGGCCGGGATGGCGTTCAAGCGCCGCTGGCAGGCCCGGCGGCGGGCCGAGGGCCGGCCGGCCGACCGGCCCAACCTGGTGCTCAGCTCGGCGGCGCAGGTGTGCTGGGAGAAGTTCGCGAACTACTGGGAGGTCGAGCCGCGGTTCGTGCCTATCAGCGAGGAGCACCCCACGCTCGACGGTCACGACCTGGAGCGGTACGTCGACGAGCGGACCATCGGCGTGGTGGTGATCCTCGGGGTCACGTACACCGGCATGTTCGAGCCGGTCGAGCAGGTCGCCGCCGCGCTGGACCGGATCCAGGCCACGCACAACCTCGACGTGCCGATCCACGTCGACGCGGCCTCGGGCGGATTCGTCGCGCCGTTCCTGCAACCGGACCTGTCCTGGGACTTCCGGGTCGCGCGGGTGCACTCCATCAACGCCAGCGGGCACAAGTACGGCCTGGTCTACCCGGGCGTCGGATGGGTGGTGTGGCGCGATGCCGAGCTGCTGCCGGAGGAGCTGGTGTTCCGGGTCAGCTACCTCGGCGGCGACATGCCGACGTTCTGCCTGAACTTCTCCCGCCCCGGGGCGCAGGTGCTGCTGCAGTACTACACCTTCCTGCGCCTGGGCCACGAGGGCTTCCGGCAGGTGCACGCCACCGCCCAGGACGTCGCGCGGGGACTGGCCGCGGGCATCGCCGGGCTCGGCCCGTTCGAGCTGTGGAGCGATGCCGAGGACATCCCGGTGTTCGCCTACCGGATGCGGCCCGGCCACACCGGCCGCTGGAACCTGTACGACCTGAGCGCTGTGCTGCGCCAGTACGGCTGGCTGGTCCCCACGTACCCGATGCCCGACGACCTCACCGACACCACCGTGCAGCGCATCGTGGTGCGCAACGGCATGTCGCACGACCTCGGCCGCAAGTTCCTGGAGTCGATGGGGGAGGCCGTCGAGCATCTCGAGCGCCTGGACCGGCCGCTGCCGCACGACGGCCCGAAGCGCACCGCCTTCCACCACTGACGTCCTGAAACCGCCGGACGCGACCGGCGGCTCAGGAGGCGCGGCGCAGGCGGGTGCAGGCGTCCAGGGCCTGTTGCAGGGCGGTCTCCACCGTGGTCAGGTCCTTGCGGTCCAGGGCCAGCCGGACCCGGGTCAGGCACGCGGCGAGGAGGCGCTCCTCGCCGCGCGGCTGCGGCGGTCTCGTCGCGCCGCCGCGAATCCGGATCAGGGCGCCGTTCACGGCCAGCCGGGTCAGGTCCCGGTGGATCGTGGCGGTGGAGGCGCCCGTCGCGTCGCGAATTTCCTCGACGGTGACGTACTCCCGCCGCGCCAGCAGATCCAGGATCCGCTGGCGGCGCAGGGACGGCAGCATCTGGGCGGTGTTCATGAGATCGGGTACAGCTGGCCGTCGGTGGCGACCGCGGGCGCGAAGTCGACCTCGCGGCCGTCCAGCGTGAACCGGTACCGGCTCAGCCGCCGGATCTCGGGGGAGGCCTCGAGGTAGGTGCGCAGCTCCTCCAGCTCGGCCGGGGTCAGCCACGCCGGCGGGTCCGACACGGCCCGGAAGCCGCACACGTCGGCCAGGTCCCGCAGCCACTGCAGCTGCTGCGGCGTGAGCAGGTTGAGCTTGCTGCGGAAGTAGATGACGTCCGGGTCGACCTCGACGAGCGGGGACTGCCAGAGCCGGTGCACGCTGTTCACGACGGCGTTGCGGGCGGTGGCGTCGGACGGGTCGACGGAGGCGTAGTTGTCCCACATCGGGGCCACGTCCGGGCCGCTGCGCAGGCCGTCGAGCAGGCCCAGCGACGGCAGCAGGATCGCGCCGGAGCCGAGCAGGTAGACGTCCTCGCCCGCGGCCTCGCGGATCACGTGCAGGGCCTCGCGGTAGATGCGCTCGCGGTCCCGGCCCGGCAGATACGCCGCGGCCGCGTTGATGAAGTCGAGCTTGAGGTACTTGAACCCCCACTCGTGCACGACGGTACGCACGACCCCGGCGACGTGCTCGCGGGCGTCGGCGCGGGCGAGGTCGAGCGCGTAGTACGGGCCGCCCCAGTTGTAGCCGGCGACGACCGGCCGGCCGGACGCGTCGCGCAGCAGCAGCTCGGGCCGCTCGGTGGCCAGGCGGGACGTCGGCAGGGCGATGAACGGGGCCAGCCACAGCCCGGCGGTGAAGCCGGCCTCGGTGATCTGCTTGACGAGGCTGCGCATGCCGCTGGGGAACTTGGCGTTGGGCGTCCAGTCGCCGACCCGCTCCTCCCAGCCGTCGTCGATCTGCACCACGTCGAACGGCAGGCCCGCGAGGTCGGCGATGTCCTTGGTCAGCTGGGCCTCGGTGACGTTCTCGTAGTACGCGTACCAGCTGCACCACACGTTGCCGGCCTTGCGCCGGCCCGTGCCGAAGCGCTCGGCGAGCTGGTCGGTGTAGGCGCGGAACACCTCCTCCTCGGGCCCGTAGGCGACGAACCACTCGGCGCCGCCGCCCGCGTACCAGCCGGTGAGCGTGTCCTGGTCGGCGGTGAGCCGCGGGGTGTCCAGCCCCAGCGCGCCCAGCAACAGGGTCCGGCCGTCCGCGCCCTGCAGCGCGGCGACGGCGGAGCCGTGGTGGCGGCCGGGGTCGTCGAACGCGGGGTCGTCCGCGGTCACCAGCCGGGTCGGGTTGGGGATGCGTAGCGGCGGCTCGCTGAGCCGCCGCCAGCCGCACGGGCTCCACGAGTTGTGGCCGTGCCGATAGAAGGAAGCGTCGCCGAGCCCGTGCAGGATCGCGATCCGGCCGGGCGGCAGCAGGATGCCGCCTGGTACGGGCCGCGGCGTCCCGTCGCCGGTGTGCTGAAGGGCGAAGTGACGACCGCCGAGCTCGACGACCTGTGCCATGGTTCTCCTTAACGAAAGTGCGTCACGAACTACTTGAAGAGCGCGTTGACCTGGTCGTTGGCCTTCTTCAGGGCGTCGGCCGGCTGGGCGGAGCCCAGGACCACGCCCTGCAGCGAGTCCTGCACGATCTGGCTGATCTCGTTGCCGTGGTCGGTGATCGGCAGGAAGAAGGTGCCGCCGGGGGCCGCGGCCTCGTCGGTGAACACGTGCACGTCGCGGCCCGCGGCCTTGTGGGCGGCGAGGGCCTTGTCGGCGCCGGACTTCAGCGCCGGGAAGACGACGGCCTTGTCGCCCACGATGTCCTGGCAGGCGGCCGAGCCCAGGAACTTCACCCACGCCCACGCCTGCTCGGGGTGCTTGGTGCCGGCGTAGATGGCGTCGGAGAGGCCGTTGATGGCGGTCTTGCGCCCGGCCGGGCCGGTGGGCAGCGGCGCGAACGCGTACTGCTGCTTCGCCCCGGTGCCGAGGTAGGAGCTGATCGTCCAGGAGCCGACGATGGTGAAGGCGGCCTGCCCGGCGTCCATCACGGCGTCGCGGCCGAGGGTGGACTGCTTGTCGAACTTCGGCGCGTAGCCGGCGTCGATGAGGTGCTTGAACCAGGCGATGGTCTCGGCGAGCTTGGGGTCGTCGTACTTGTACTTGGTGCCCCACGGGTTCTTGTCGAGATACGTGAACCCGTTGGAGACCGCGAGGTCGCCCCAGCCGTTCTGGCCCTGGGAGCCGTCGGCCCACTCGGGCAGGAAGCCGTACACCTTCACCTTGGTCTTGTCGAAGGCCGGGTCCAGCCCGTTCTTGCCGTTGGCGTCGACGGTCGCCTTGGCGATCGCCTGCTCGAAGGTGCCGCCGTCGGCCGGGTTCCAGGTGAGCTTGTCCAGGCCGGTCGCGTCGGGGACGAACTTGGTGTTGTAGACTAGGGCCATGGTGTCCCAGTCCTTCGGCAGCCCGTAGCGCTTGCCGTCCTTGACGAACAGATCAGCCAACCCGGCCTGGTACTGGCTGAGGTCGACCTTGTCCTTGTCGACGAACGGCTGGATGTCGAGGATCTGGTTGCTGGACACGAACTGCGGGTAGTACGACGCGTGGTCGGTCCACACGTCGGGCGCGCTGCCGCTGGCGAGCTGGGTGGTGAGGTTCTGCCAGTACTGCGCCCACGCGGTCTGCGAGATCTTGACGGTGATGTTCGGGTTGGCCTTGGTGAACTCGTCGGCGCACGCCTGGTAGGCGGGCTGCTGCTTGTCGTCCCACAGCCAGTACTCGAGGGTGACCTTGCCGCCGGTGTCGTCGCCCGAGGAGTTCGAGCACGCGTGCAGCAGCGGTAAGGCGAGCGCCGCGGCGGTGACGAGCGCCGCCGTGCGGGAGCGTCTGCGCATTGGGGGATTCCCTTCGGTTACTTGATGCCGGTGAAGTTGAGGGACTGCACCAGCCGCTTGCCCAGGAAGATGAGCAGGGCGAGGACCGGCAGGACGGACAGCGTGGAGGCGGCCATGAGCCCCGTCCAGTCCGGCTGGGTGTTGGGGGATTGCTGGAGGAACACCCCGAGGGCCACGGTGAGCACCCGGGTCTGCTCCCCGCGGCCGACGAGCAGCGGCCACAGGAAGTCCTTCCACGCCCACACCGACGTCGTGAGGGCGATGGTGATGAGCGGCCCGCGGCTCATGGGCACGATGACCCGCCAGAAGACTCCCCACTTGCCGGCCCCGTCGATGATCGCCGCCTCCTCCACCTCGCGCGGGATGGACAGGAAGAACTGGCGGAGGAAGAACACCGCGAACGGGGTCATGAGCAGGTTGGGGGCGACCATGCCGAGGAACGTGTCCATGGCGCCGATGGTCTTCACGAGCGTGAAGTTGGGCAGCAGCGTGAAGATGGGCGGGACCATCAGCGCCGCGACGATGATCCCGAAGACCAGGTCGCGGCCGGGGAAGCGCAGGCGGGCGAAGGCGTACCCGGCCATGGCGCAGCAGAACGTCTGCACGCCCGCGATGAGCGCGCAGTAGATGATGGAGTTCAGGGTGTACCGCAGAAAGTTGATCTGCGCCCCCGAGCCCCCGGCCTCGCGCGCGGTCTGCGGGTCGACGAGGCCGAGCACCCGCCAGAAATTGATCATCGTCGGGTGGGACGGCACGATGGCGGTGCTGTCGGTGTAGATGTCGGCGACGGGGGTGATCGCCGTGCGGATCATCCAGTAGAACGGCGCGATCGTGAGCGCGAGGAACGCGGCCAGCACGAGCCAGGCCAGCACCTTGCCGGGCGAAAAGCGGCGGGTCATGGCAGGCCTCTCAGGTCAGGTCCGAGCGGGATGCGCGCAGCAGCCGCATCTGCACCGCGGTCAGCACGCCGAGGATCACCACGAGCACCATCGCGGCCGCGGCGGCGTAGCCCATGTGGAAGTACGTGAAGGCCTGCTGGTAGATGTAGAAGTAGATGACCCGGGTCGCGCCGACCGGGCCGCCCTTCGTGGTGACCGCGACGGTGTCGAAGATCTGGAACGAGCCGATCAGCGACACCACGAGCACCAGGGCGAGGATCGGGCGCAGCAGGGGCAGCGTGATCCGCCGGAACATCCGCAGCTCGCCGGCGCCGTCCAGGGCCGCGCTCTCGTAGAGGTGCGCCGGGATCTGCAGCATCCCGGCGTAGAGCAGCAGCGCGGTGTACCCGGTGTAGGCCCACGTGTTGATGAGCGCGACCGAGGGCATGGCCCAGTCCGGCGAGTTCAGGTAGGCGCGGTTGTCCACGCCGACCATCCCGAGCAGGTGGTTGACGAAGCCGAGGTTCGAGTCGAGCAGCCACATCCACAGCAGGCCGACGGTCACGTTCGGCACCAGCCACGGCAGCAGCATCGTGGCGCGCACGACGACCGAGCCGGTGAGCCGGTGCATGAGCGCGGCCAGGCCGAGCGCGAGCACGGTCTGCGAGCCGATGTTGAGCACGACGTAGTAGGCGGTGACCTTCAGTGAGTTCCAGAACTGCCCGTCGCTGACGAGCTCGCTGTAGTTGTCGGCGCCGACGAAGTTCGGGGTGTTGAGCAGGCTGTAGTCGGTGACGGAGTACCAGACGCCGCGGACGGTCGGGTACAGGTAGAACACCGCGAAGCCGAGCAGCACCGGTGCGAGGAACAGCCAGGCGACCCAGCGGTCGTCGCGGGCCCGGCGGGGCCCGGGGCTCTTCTCGGCATCCGGCACCGTGGCGGCGGGCACCGCAACGGTGTTACTCATCGTCACGATCCGACCTCCAATCGATCGAAGATCTTCTAGATTTGGCGTCTTGCGGCGGGGGGTGTGTGGCCGCTAATAATGATGAAGCTCATGGAAAGTTTGTCAACACCTCCTCGTATCGATATGGCGAACGAGGAGACTCCGCACCCCTGATTCCGGAGGTCCATCCATGCGCACAACCCTGCGGCGGCGCCTCGCCCGCGCCGTCGCACTCTGCACGGTCGCCGCCAGTGCCGTGCTCGTGTTCGCGCCGCACAACGCGGCCGCGTTCACCGCGGTGCCCGCCGGTGTCCCCGCGCGCCCGGCCCCGCCGGCCGCGCCGAGCCCCGGCCTGACCGACCACCCGCTCACCGCCGCCCCGAGCCCGCTGGACAACCCGCTCAAGGGCTTCGCCCGCTTCTACTTCCCCGGCGACAACCAGAACTCGGGCTACCCGAGGTCCCTGGCATGGAGCTACTTCGGCCTGTCCGAGGTGATGACCAGCGCGACCGACTGCTCGACGTACAACTGGTCCATTGTGGACAACGCGCTGAACGAGATCGCCTCCTACGGCAACCAGGCCGCCATCCGCTTCTACATGGAGTACCCGGGCGGCACCGGCAGCCACCCCGGCAACGCGATCCCGCACTGCTTCGACGGGCACGTGACCTACCGCAACAACACGTTCTGGGGCACCGTCAGCCCCGACTACGACAGCGCCTACCTGCTCACCGCCGTCACCAACTTCATCAACGCGTTCGGCGCCCGCTACGACGGCGACCCGCGCATCGGCTTCATCAACCTCGGCCTCGTCGGCCTGTGGGGCGAGTGGCACACGTGGCCGTTCGACACCGACACCGCCGACGGCTACCCGAACCTGATGCCGACCGACGCGCACGCGGCCCAGATCGTCGCCGCGTTCGACAACGCGTTCAACACCACCAAGCTCGAGATCCGCTACCCGGACTCGGCCGGCGGTGCCGCCAACGCCCGCGACATCGGCTACCACGACGACTCGTTCTGCTACATGGAGGGCTCGCCGCTCAAGGGCGTCACCCTGCCCCAGTCGCTCGGCGGCGCCGACTACTCCCAGCTCCAGCGCGCGCTGAACATGGGCGTGGAGAACAAGTGGGTCACCGACTCCATGGGCGGCGAGGTGCGCCCGGAGATCCAGAGCTCCGCGTTCACGTCGTGGCCCGGCGGCTCCGGCCAGGTCGACAACATGAAGGCCTGCATCGAGCTCGAGCACACCACCTGGAAGATCAACCAGACCAGCCAGAGCTACTCGTCCACGGACCCGAACGTGGCCGCGGCCGTGCGGCTCATGGGCTACGACCTGTCCGCGACGCACGCCTACTACGCCAACAGCGTCAGCGGCAGCGCCACCGTCGGCGTCACGCTCGCCAACAACGGCGTGGCCCCGTTCTACTACCCGTGGACCGTCTCGCTCGGCCTCAAGGACGCCTCCGGCGCCGTCGTGAAGACCTGGGACACCCCCTGGGACCTGCGCACGGTCCAGCCCCTGAAGATCCGCGCGTTCCCCGACTGGAACGTGGGCGCCGACCCGACCTACCGCGACTTCGGCTACCCGCAGTACTTCCAGTCCAACGTCAGCCTCGCCGGCGTCGCCAACGGCTCGTACCAGCTCGTCATGCGGGTCAAGAACCCGCTCGAGGCGCTGAGCCCGGCCGCGAAGAAGCTCCGGTTCGGCAACGCCACCCAGAACGCCGACGGGTGGCTCGGGCTGGGCTCGATCGGCGTCGGCGGCTCCACCGGGGGCGACACCACGCCGCCCTCGACCCCGACCGGCCTCACCTCGCCCGCGAAGACGTCGAGCAGCGTGTCGCTGAGCTGGAACGCCTCGACCGACAACGTGGGCGTGACCGGGTACAAGGTGCTGCGGGGCGGCACCCAGGTCGGCACGTCGGCGACGACGTCGTACACCGACTCGGGCCTGAACGCGTCCACGGCCTACACCTACACGGTCCGGGCCTACGACGCCGCGGGCAACACGTCGGCGGACTCCTCGTCGATCACCGTGACGACCTCGGCGACGAGCACGCCGACCGGCCTGGTGCTGGACGACTACAACGGCACCCCGGCCTACCCGTCCGCGGCGCAGAACGACCTCGGCAAGTGGACCGGCGGCAACTGCTTCCTCAACGGGGGCGGCAGCGGCGTCGTCTCCGGCGGGGTGCTGACGCTGCAGTACAACAACTGCGGCTGGTTCGGCTCCGACGTCAACCAGGACGTCTCGCAGTACACCTACCTCGTCGTGCGGATCAAGGGCAACAGCGGCGGCGAGCAGACCCACTTCAACCTGGGCCTCGGCGGGACCACCAAGGTCTTCGGGGACTACACGCTGGACGGCGGCGGCCACCCGGTCATCACCACCGCCTACCAGGACATCAAGATCCCGATGGTCGCCAACGGGATCAGCCGCACCAGCCCGGCCCAGCTCGCGATGGGCTTCTGGTTCGGCGGCAACAGCTCCATCTCCATCGACAGCTTCTCCTTCAGCAACTGATGTCACGCACCCTTCGAGTCCGGACGGCCGCCGTGGCGGCGGCCGTCCTGGCCCTCTCCCTGCTCGGCCCGGCCAGCACGGCCGCGGCCGCCACCACGACCGCCACGTACACCGGCGACTTCGGCACGGTGTTCACCAACCCGGAACGCGGCTTCCACAACCGCTACGAGATCATCAACGACCCGTCCGTCAACGACTACGCGAGCAACACCATCCCCGGCTTCAACCCGGACATGCTCGACCGCACGTTCGCGCGGGCCAAGGCGGACGGCGACACGCTCATCCACTCCTACGTCCACCTCGACAAGTACCAGACGACCGACCTGCCGCAGCCGCTGCTGGACAACCTGGGGACCGGCCTGGCCGCGATCCGGGCGCAGGGGCTGAAGATCGTCCTGCGGGTCGCCTACGTGTGGGACGGCTACTCCGCGGTCACCGAGCCGCAGATGGAGCGGCACATCGACCAGCTCGCCCCGGTCCTGGCCGCCAACGCCGACGTCATCATGCACCTCGAGGCCGGCTTCTTCGGCGCGTGGGGCGAGTGGCACGAGAGCCCCTACACCGCCGCATCGGAGCAGAACCAGGCGCCGGTCCGCGCCGCACTGGTGAAAAAGCTCCTCAGCAGTACCCCGGCCTCGATGCCGATCGCCATCCGGTACCCGATCTTCAACTACGAGTTCGCCCACGGCACGACCATGACGACGCAGGACCTCGACCGGCTCGGCTTCCACGACGACTGCTTCCTCGCCGACTCGGCCGACATGGGCACGTACGACCAGAACTCGTGGCTGGGCTGGTTCGACGTGTCCACGAAGAAGCAGTGGGTGTACGACTATGCCACCTCCACCGGCGGCAACAAGATCGTCGGCGGCGAGACCTGCAACGCCAGCGGCGGCAACGACTCGGCCGGCGTGAACGCGCAGTACGAGCTGAGCCACCAGCACTGGACCGAGATCAACGAGGACTACGCGGCCGTCAACACCGACCTCTGGAAGAACGCGAACATGGCCGCGTCCGGGGTCGACCCGGCCGAGACCCTGTTCACCCGGATCAAGCGCAAGCTGGGCTACCGGCTGCGGCTGGCCGACGCGACCTTCACCAACCAGGCCGCGCCCGGCTCCGGCTTCACGTTCTCCGCGCACCTGTTCAACGACGGTTACGCCGGCATCATCAAACCGCGCCCGGTGTACCTCGTGTTCGACAACGGCACCAACCGGTACAACGTGCAGCTCACCGGCCTCGACCCGCGCACCTGGAAGTCCGGGGCCGTGACCGTTCCCACCCAGACCGTGACCCTGCCGGCGATGGTCTCGGGGACGTACAAGCTGGCCCTGTGGCTGCCCGACCAGGCTGCTGGGTTGCGTTCTCTTGCTTCGTATTCGGTCCGGCTGGCGAACACGGGCACGTGGGACGCGGCCAAGGGGTACAACGTGCTCGCGAATGCCGTCACAGTGGGAACGTGCACGGGCGACTGCACGCCGCCCACCGCACCCACCCTGTCCGCGGGCGCCGTGAGCGGTCAGACGGTGCCGCTGTCCTGGGCGGGCGCGACGGACAACGTCGGCGTCACGGGCTACCGGCTCTATCGTGACGGTACCTTGCTGGCGTCACCGACCGGCACGACGTACACGGACACCAACGTGCCGGCCGGGACGCACAGCTACACCGTGACCGCCCGGGACGCGGCCGGGTACGACTCACCGTCGAGCAACACCGTGAACGTCACCGTGAGCGGTCCCACCAACCCGCCACCCGCGGGGCTGGTGCTCGACGACTTCGACGGCACCCCGGCGTACCCGGCCGCGGCCAAGAACGACCTCGGGCGGTGGACCGGCGGCAACTGCTTCCTCAACGGCGGCGGCAACGGCGTCGTCTCCGGCGGGGCGCTCGCGCTGCAGTACAACAACTGCGGCTGGTTCGGCTCCGACGTCGGGCAGGACGTGTCCGGCTACACCTACCTCGTCGTGCGGATCAAGGGCGCGACCGGTGGCGAGCAGACACACTTCAGCCTGGCGCTCGGCGGTGCGACCAAGGTCTTCGGCGACTTCGTCCTCGACGGCGGCGGCCACCCGGCGATCACCACGGCGTATCAGGACATCAAGGTGCCGATGGCCGCCAACGGCATCAACCGCGCGAGCCCGTCTCAGCTCGCGCTCGGGTTCTGGTACGGCGGCAGCGGCACGGTCACCGTCGACAGCATCAGCTTCCAATAGTACTTTGTAAAGTTCATAGCAATATTGGCGAGCGGAGGGCAGACCGTGCCAGATCAGGTCATCACCGGTACCGACCTGTCGCGGCTGCGTGAGCTCAACTCGCTGACGGTGGTCCGGGCGCTGCGGGACCAGCCCCCGGCCACCGTCACCGAGCTCGCCAAGCTGACCGGCCTGTCGCGCCCCGCGGTCGACGTGATCGCGCAGGGGCTCGTCACCGGCGGCTGGGCCACGATCGTCGAGCCGGGCGGCAGCAGCGTCGTGGGCCGCCCGGCCCGCCGCTACCGCTTCCGCGCCACCGCCGGCCACGTCATCGGCGTCGACATCGGCGGCCACAAGGTCCTCGCCCTGCTCGCCGACCTCGACGGCAACGTGGTGCACACCACCCGCAGAGCGGTCGCGGCCGACGCCGGCCCGGCCGAGCGCCTGGCCGCCCTCGACCACGTGCTCGCCGACGTGCTGCACGAGGGCGGAAAGTCCGCCGACGACATCTGGGCCGTGACCGTCGGCGTCACCGGCCCGGTCGACGCGTCCGGCAAGACCACCTTGTTCACGCCCCTGCCCGGCTGGCAGACGGTCGACCTAGCGGCCCACCTCAAGGACCGCTTCACCTGCCCGATCGTGGTGGAGAACGACTGCAAGCTGGCCGCGCTGGCCGAACGCTGGCAGGGCGCGGCGAGCGACGCCAACGACATCGTCTACCTCCTGGCGGGCATGCGCACCGGCGCGGGCCTCATCATCGACGGCATCCTGCGCCGCGGCTTCGGCGGCGCCGCGGGCGAGATCGGCGCCCTGCGCGCGGTGCGCTGGCTGACCGCCCCCGAGCACCTGCAGCGCTGCCCCGGCGTCCCGGCCACGGTCAACCCCGACGACGCCGCGGCCTGGGTCTTCAACGCGGCCCGGGCCGGCAACCGCGACGCCCGCACGGCGGTGAACCGCTACGTGAAAGACCTGGCGGTGGGCACGGCCGCCCTAGTGCTCGCCCTGGACCCGCAGGTCGTCATCTTCGGCGGCGGGTTCTCGCGCTCGGCGGACCTGGTGCTGGAGCCGCTGCGGCGCGAGCTGGCAAAATTGTGCCTGCGCATGCCGGAGGTGCGAGCCTCGACCTTGGGCGCGGACAGCGTGGCGCTGGGGGCGCTGCGGCTGGCGCTGAACGAGGTCGATCGGCGGCTGTTCACGGCGGGCCTGAGCGCTCCGGTCGCGCCCCGCCGCGACTGACGGGGGCCGCCGGGCGAGGTCGGCCGTCGGCTGTTCACGGCGGGCCTGAGCGCGATGCCGCGTCCCCTCGGAGCCGCCAGCCTTGATCTGCCGTTCTCCCACGCCGGCGGCGCCTCCGGCACCGTCGGCACCGCTAGAGCATCAGGTCGCGCTCGTACCAGGTGCCGGGCTGACCACCAAGGTCGGCCGGGCCGGCCGGGCCGACAGGGACGAACCCGGCTTTGGTCAGCACCGTCTGGGACGCGGGATTCCGGTGGGCGGCGGCGGCCCGCAGTGTGCGCAGCCCGTGCTGGGCCGTCGCCAGTCCGCACAGCTCCCGGACGGTCGCGGTCGCCACGCCCCGACCGGAAGCACGCTGCGCGACCCGGTAGCCGAGTGTCGCGGTGTGGTCCTCGATGTCGTACAGATTGAACCTGCCGAGTACCGAGCCGTCGTCGCCGACGAGCACGTAGAAGGCGCAGATGCCGGCCTCCTGCTCGGCCAGCAAGGCGTCGTAGCGGTCGGTGAACTGGTCGAAGTAGGCGTCGCCGCGGTCGGAGACCGAGGCGGCGAAGTAGGCGCGGTTCGCCAGCTCGAAGGCCAGGACCGCTTGGGCATGACCGGCATGCAGCCGTTCCAGCTCGGGCATTGCCCGACTGTACTCACGCCACGACGCCGGCCTACGCGAGCAGGCCGTCCATCAGTGTGCCGATGCGGCGGGCGGCGACGGACCCGATCAGCGCGCCGGCCTCGGCCAGCAGGGCCTCGCGGCTCGCCCGGTCGCCCAGGACGTCCGTGAGCCGGTCGCCGCGGCCCAGCGGGAAGAACAGGGTGACGTTCGCGCCGATGCGGGTGGCCAGCGCCCAGAGTTCGCGGGCCGCGCCGGTGTCGCCCCGGAAGGCGGCGAACTCGGCGCCGCCCATGGCCCAGGCCCCGAACAGCGGGCGGTCGTGGGCGGCCAGCACGTCGGCGCGGCAGTCCCGCAGGGCTTCCGCGGCGCGGGCCCCGGCCCCGGCGGCCGGGCGGGCCTCGGCGACCCAGAGATGCAGCACGGCGCCCGCGATGCGGAACTCGATCCCGACCTCCGTCGCGCCGGCGGCGGTTCGCAGCAGGGCCTCGGCATGGGTCAGCGCCTCTTCGTGCCGCTCGCGGCGCCAGGCCAGCTGGGCGAGGCCGAGGTTCGCCTGGCCGATGTCGACCTCGTCGGCCCGGTCCGAGCCGGCGATCTCCAGCAGGCGACGCTCGGCCTCGGTGTCGCCGGCCAGGGCCAGGTGGGTGTCGAGCACGGCCCGGGCCGAGCGGGCGTCCTGGGCGGCGCCGATCAGGTCGAGGTGGCGCTCGCTGCGGCGCAGCCACTCGTCGGTGCGCGCGCCGGGGCCGGCGTTGAGCGCGTGCCCGGCGGCGTGGGCGGCCATCCCCATGCCCCAGTGGTCGCCGACGGCCTCGAAGCGGCGGTAGGCCAGCTCCGCGTCCGGCCGCGGCCCGGCGTTCTCCAGCAGTACGGCGCGGATGAAATGGCCCATGCCCTGGACGTACGGGTCCGAGTGGGCGACGAGCAGCGCGGCGTCGGCCAGGCTCCGGTCCGGGTCGGCCTGCTCCAGTCCGGGCAGCGCCGTGGCCAGCGCGACCGTCCGTGGCCGCACCTCGCCGGGGCGCTGCGCGAGCAGGTTGCGCAGGGCGCGGCGGGCGAGCGCGTTGAGCCGCAGCGGGCCGGTGTTGCCGGCGTTGACGCCGATGAGCACCAGCAGCCAGGCGAGCCGATCGGCGTGCGGCCGCGGTCCTCCGGCGGCCGCTGGTTGCTGGATCGCCGAGCGTTTCCGGGCGGCCGGGTCGTCGAGGCGCAGCAGCGTGCGCGCCAAGGCGCTGGCCTCGAGATGCTGCCCGCGTACCGTCCACAGCTGGAACAGGGCGCCGGCGATGTCGACCGCGGCCGGCTCGTCGTCGTGCTCGATTGCCCAGCGCAGGGCGGCGAGGAGGTTCTCCTGGTCGGCCGCGCAGCCCGCGATCGCCTCGAGCTGCCGCGGGCCGACGAAGTCGCCGATCAGCGCGACGGCCCGGCGCGCGGCCCACGCGACCAGCCCGGCCATGGCCGCCCGCCGCCCGTCGGACGCGGTGAGCCGGGCCTCGCCGTACTCGCGGACGGTCTCCAGCATGCGGTAGCGGTCGCGTTCCAGGCGCAGCAGGGACTGCTCGACCAGGATCGACAGGCCGCGGCGGACGTCGGCGCCGCCGGCCACGGCCGTTGCGGTGTCGGCGGTGAACGGGGCCGGGATCACCGCCAGCCGTTCGAGCAGGTCGCGCTCGGCGGGGTCGAGCAGCTCGCGGCTCCAGTCGACCATCGCCCACAGGCTGGCGTGGCGCTCGGGCAGGCCGCGCAGGGCGTCGTCGAGCAGGGCGAAACGGTCGGTGAGTCCGGCCAGTACGTCTTCGATCGGCATGTGCCGCAGCCGGGCGGCGGCCAGTTCGAGGGCGAGCGGCAGGTTGTCGAGCCGGTTGACGAGCGCGAGGGCCTGCTCCCGCGGCCAGGCCGGCACCGATCCGCCGGCGCGGACGCGGGCCTCCAGCAGGGCGATCGCCTCGCCGTCGGGCAGCGCGGGCAGCCGGTGGACGACCTCGCCGACCAGGCCCAGCGGCGCCCGGCTGGTGGCCAGCACGCCGGCCTCGGGCGGCGCCACGGCCAGCAGCTCGGCCACGACCTCCGCGGCGGCGCCGAGGACGTGCTCGCAGTTGTCGAGCACGAGCAGGCCGTCGAACTCGGCCCCGGCCGCCCGCAGCCGCTGCTCGGGGCCGGCCATCCGGCGCTCCAGGCCGGACCCGTCGCTGGTCAGAACCGCGAGGACGGCCGGGCGTACCTCGGACGGCGAGCGCAGCCCCGCCAGCTCGACGACGTGGACGGGCCGGGAGTCGCTGACCGAGCGGGCGAGCTCGGCGGCCAGCCGGGTCTTGCCCGCCCCGCCGGTCGCGACGACGGTGACCAGCGGCGCCTCCAGCAGCGCCCGGCCGACCGCGGCGAGGTCCGGGTCGCGGCCCACCAGCGGGGTCACGGCCCGGCGCCAGGCGGCGGGGAGGCTGGCCGCCGGTCGTGGCCGGGCGGTCCGCAGCTGCCCCCGCAGCAGGGCCAGGTGCGCGTCGGCGAGGGCGGGGGAGGGGTCGGCGCCGTACCGGTCGGCCAGCTCCTCACGGACCCGTCCGACCAGGTCGAGCGCCTCGGCGTCGCGGCCCTGGGCCGCGAGGACCCGCACGAGCAGGGCGGCGGCGGGCTCGTCGGGCGGCACCCGGGTCGCCAGCCGGCGCAGGTCGGCCTCGTCGAACGGGCCGCCTGCGGCCAGAGCGGCCTCCGCCCGCAGGGACACGACGTCGCCGAAGAGCCGGGCGCTGCCGGTCTCGTCCAGCTCCGGGATCTCCGGGAACAGCGCCCTTGCCTCGTCGGCGCGGTCCCTCGCGCGGACCGCGTCGCCCGCCGTCAGCGCCTGCCGGCCCCGGTCGGTCAGCTCGCGGACGGTGACGGCGTCGATCTCGACGTCACCGGCCGGGATCCGGTAGCCGCCGGGCGCCGCGAGGACCGGCACGCCGAGGCGGCGCACGCGGCCGACCAGGGCCTGCACCGCGCCGGTGGCGTCGTCGGGCGGCGCGCCCAGCCAGACCGCGTCGATCAGCGCGCCGGTGGAGACGGTGCGGCCCCGGGCGTCGACGAGCTCGCGGATCACCGCGGCCAGGCGGTCTCCCCGCACCGGCCGGCCGTCGACGGCCAGGGGCCCAAGCGTCGTGATCCGCACGCCCTCATCATCGCGCACCGGGCCGGGCCCGATCAGAATCGGACTTAACGCCTGTCGGGCGAAAAATCCGATAAGTCGTGGCACGAAGTGCCCGACTTATCGCGCCGCCGGTCGAGTCGCGCCGCCGGTCGAGTCGGAGTTATCGCGCCCCGGACAGCAAAGAGACCAGGTTCTGAGCCGCGTCCGCGCCCAGAAGCACGGCATTGTTCACGGCACCCTCCGCCCCCGCCGAGGCGCTACGCGGGAACATCGCCCCCTCGTAAGACGCGAGCGCCGCCTCAACGTCACCGGGAGAAGCCGCGATGGCCAAGCCGAGCTCGGCCCCGTCCTGCATGGCCAGGTTCGCGCCCTCGCCGTTCGGCGGCTGCAAGTGCGCGGCATCCCCGAGCAGCGTCACGCCCGGCACACGGTCCCACCGCAGGTCGGCCGGCAGCGCAAAGTGGGGCCGCAGCACCGGCGCCGTGTCGCTGTCCGTGATCAGCGCGGCCAGCGAGGTGGCCCAGCCCTCAACCTCCCGCGCGATAAGGCCCGTCGCCGCGGCGGGAGTACCGAAGTCGATGGCGTTGAACCATTCCAGGGGCCGGGACAGCCAGAGGTACGCGTGCAGGTTCCCGTCGGCCTCCCGGTGCGCCAGGAACAGCTTGCCGCTCGCGCCCGTGTCGAAGGCGAACAGCGAACCGCCGCCCACGGCTCGGGCGGTCTCCGGGTGGCGGCGGTCGGCGTCGAACAGGAAGGTCTCGATCGCCGCGGTGCCGCCGTACACAGGAGTGGCGTCCGTGAGCAGGGGGCGGACCCGCGACCGGGCGCCGTCGGCGCCGACGAGCACGTCGGTGACGACGGTCGTGCCGTCCGCGAAGGTCAGCTCATAGGAGCCGTGGCCGCGTACGGAGGCGAGCTTGTGGCCCCAGCGGACGGTACCGGCGGGAAGTGAGTCGAGCAGCATCCGGCGCAGCGCCGCACGGGGGACCTCGGGGCTGTCGCCGGTGCCGTCGTCGGGCTTGTCGAACAGCACGGTGCCGTCCCGGTCGACGACCCGGTAGGACTCGCGGCCGGGCAGGACGATCCGGTGGAACTGCGCCGTCAGGCCGGCCGCGGCCAGCGCGGGCTGGCCGTTGTACTCGTGGATGTCGAGCAGCCCGCCCTGGGCCCGGTCCGCCGGCGAGCGCTCGGCCTCGTACACGGTGGACGGGATGCTGTGCACGTGCAGGACGCGGGCCAGGACGAGACCGCCGAGACCGGCGCCGACGATCGTGACTGAAGGGTTCGTCATGCCCCGAAGCCTGCGCGGGCCCGCCGACACGGGAGCGACACGGCGCCGACACGGCATCGTTCGCGGGACTGAGACGCGACTTCGATCAGGAATCGAGAAGTACGGGCCGAGGGGCGCACCTAGGCTCGAACGCATGACGAACATCGAGAACATGGGCATCAAGACCGTGCTGCACCCCGTCAGCGACCTCGAGAAGGCCAAGGCCGTCTACTCGGCGCTGCTGGGCCTCGAGCCGCAGCACGACTCCGCGTACTACGTCGGTTATGACGTCGCCGGCCAGCACATCGGGCTCGTGCCCAACCGCGGCCCGCAGGGCGAGACCGCGCCGGTGGCCTACTGGCACGTCTCCGACATCGCGGGGAAGATCGCCGAGATCACCTCGGCCGGCGGCTCCGTCAAGGAGGCCGCGCACGACGTGGGCAACGGGCGCCTGGTGGCCACCGTCCTCGACGCCGACGGCAACGTTCTCGGTCTGCTCCAGGACCAGTGAGCGCTCCCAGCCCCCGCTCCCGCGCGCAGCGCCAGGCCGACACGCGGGAGCGGCTCGACGGCGACGTGGACCTGTGGGTCGCCAGCGCTTCGCCGGAGGGGGAGCCGTACCTTGTGCCGCTCTCCTTCGACTGGGACGGGCAGGCCGTGCTCATCGCCACCGCGGCCGCGAGCCCGACGGGCCGGAACCTGATCGCGACCCGCAAGGCCCGGCTCGGGCTCGGGCTCACGCGGGACGTGTCGATGATCGACGGGGACGTCGAGGTGCTCGCGATCGACGCGCTCGCCAAGGAGACGGGGGACCGGTTCGCCGCGCGGAGCGGGTTCGATCCGCGGGAGTACGGCTCGTCGTACAACTGGTTCCGGATCACTCCCCGGCGGGTGCAGGCCTGGCGCGAGGAGAATGAGCTGCGTGGCCGCGAGATCATGCGCGACGGCCGCTGGACTGCGTAGGGAGACGACATGGGCAGGCACGCTGCTGACAGCCACGACCTGATCCGCGTGACGGGTGCGCGCGAGAACAACCTCAAGGACGTCAGCATCGAGCTGCCCAAGCGCCGGTTGACGGTGTTCACGGGCGTCTCCGGCTCCGGCAAGAGCTCGCTGGTGTTCAGCACCATCGCGGCCGAGTCGCAGCGGCTGATCAACGAGACGTACAGCTCGTTCGTCCAGGGCTTCATGCCCGCGCTGGCCCGGCCCGAGGTCGACCGGCTGGAGGGGCTGACGACCGCGCTCGTCGTGGACCAGCAGCGGCTCGGCACCGACCCGCGCTCCACGGTCGGCACGGCCACCGACGCCAACGCGATGCTGCGGATCCTCTTCAGCCGGCTCGGGCAGCCGCACATCGGCGGTCCGAACGCGTTCTCGTTCAACGTGCCCTCGGTGCGGGCCAGCGGCGCCATCACCGTCGAGCGCGGCAACCGCTCGACGGTCCGGGCCACCTTCGAGCGCCTCGGCGGCATGTGCCCGCGGTGCGAGGGCCGCGGCTCGGTCACCGAGCTCGACCTGACCCAGCTCTACGACGCGAACAAGTCGCTGGCCGAGGGCGCGATCACGGTGCCCGGCTACAGCATGGACGGCTGGTACGGCCGGATCTTCCTCGGCTGCGGCTACTTCGACCCGGACAAGCCCATCAAGAAGTTCACCAAGCGCGAGCTGGCCGACTTCCTGCACAAGGAGCCGACCAGGATCAAGGTCGACGGGGTCAACCTGACGTACGAAGGCCTCATCCCGAAGCTCCAGAAGTCCATGCTGGCCAAGGACGTCGACGCCCTCCAGCCGCACGTGCGCGCCTTCGTCGAGCGGGCGGTCACGTTCCAGACCTGCCCGGAGTGCGACGGCACGCGCCTGGCCGAGCCGGCCCGCACCTCGAAGGTCAGGGGCATCTCCATCGCCGACGCGTGCGCGATGCAGATCAGCGACCTGGCCGAGTGGGTCCGCGGGCTGGACGAGGCGTCGGTGGCGCCGCTGCTGGAGGGGCTGCGCCACGCGCTGGACGGGTTCGTGCGGATCGGCCTCGGGTACCTCTCCCTGGACCGCCCCGCCGGGACGCTCTCGGGCGGCGAGGCCCAGCGGGTCAAGCTGGTCCGGCACCTCGGCTCGCCGCTGACCGACGTGACGTACGTCTTCGACGAGCCCACCGTCGGCCTGCACCCGCACGACATCGCGCGCATGAACGAGCTGCTGCTGCAGCTGCGCGACAACGGCAACACGGTGCTCGTCATCGAGCACAAGCCGGAGACGATCACGATCGCCGACCACGTCGTCGACCTCGGGCCGGGCGCGGGCAGCGCGGGCGGCCAGGTCACGTTCGCGGGCACCGTGGCGCAGCTGCGCAAGAGCGACACGGTCACCGGGCGGCACCTCGCCGACCGGGTCGCGCTCAAGGACTCGGTCCGCAAGCCGACCGGCATGCTGCAGATCCGCGGCGCGAACGCGCACAACCTGCGCGACGTGGACGTCGACGTCCCGCTCGGCGTGCTCACCGTGATCACCGGCGTCGCCGGCTCCGGCAAGAGCTCGCTCATGCACGCCTCGGTCCCGCCGGGGGCCGGGGTCGTGGCCGTGGACCAGGGGACCATCAAGGGCTCGCGGCGCAGCAATCCGGCGACGTACACCGGGCTGCTCGAGCCCGTCCGCAAGGCGTTCGCGAAGGCCAACGGCGTCAAGCCGGCCCTGTTCAGCGCGAACTCCGAGGGCGCCTGCCCGACCTGCAACGGGGCCGGGGTCGTCTACACCGACCTCGGCATGATGGCCGGCGTCTCCTCCGTGTGCGACGAGTGCGACGGCAAGCGCTTCGAGGCGTCGGTGCTCCAGTACAAGCTGGGCGGGTACGACATCAGCGAGGTGCTGGCCATGCCGGTCACCGAGGCCGAGGCCTTCTTCGCCGACGGCGAGGCCAGGCTGCCCGCCGCGCACGCGATCCTGTCCCGCCTGGCCGATGTCGGCCTGGGCTACCTCGGCATCGGACAGCCCCTGACCACCCTCTCCGGCGGCGAGCGCCAGCGGCTGAAGCTGGCCACGCACATGGCCGACAAGGGTGGCGTGTACGTCCTCGACGAGCCGACCAGCGGCCTGCACCTCGCCGACGTGGAGCAGCTGCTCGGCCTGCTGGACCGGCTGGTCGACGCCGGCAAGTCGGTCATCGTGATCGAGCACCACCAGGCGGTCATGGCCCACGCCGACTGGATCATCGACCTCGGCCCCGGTGCCGGCCACGACGGCGGCCGCGTGGTCTTCGAGGGCACCCCGGCGCAGCTGGTCGCGGCCCGCTCGACCGTGACCGGCGAGCACCTGGCGCAGTACGTGGCCCGCTGACGACGTGAAACCGTCCCGGCCGTGGCCTACTGCTGCTGCAGGTAGGACGCGGCCGGGGCGAAGAACAGCGAGCCGGTGACCGGGGTCGAGAAGTCCAGGATGCGGTCGTGCGGGTCGTCGAGGAACATGCGCTCCAGCATGTGCTCGGTGATCGACGGGGTGCGGGCGTAGCCGATGAAGTACGTGCCGAACTCGCCGCGGCCCGCGGCGCCGAAGGGCATGTTGTCGCGCAGGATCTTCGGGCCGATGTCGGTGCGCGCGACGTGCGAGTCGGGCGGCTTGTCGGCCAGCTCCACATCGGACAGTTTGCGGCGGCCGATCGCGCGCTCCTGCTCCTCGACCGGCAGCGCGTTCCAGGCCTCGAGGTCGTGGAGGTACTTCTGCACGATCACGTAGCTGCCGCCCGCGAAGACGGAGTCCTCCTCGCCGACGAGCACGGCGTCGCGGGCCGCCGTGCCGGTCGGGTTCTCGGTGCCGTCCACGAAGCCGAGCAGGTCGCGCACGTCGAGGTACTTGAAGCCGTACACCTCGTCCCGCAGCGTGGTCGCCGGGCGCAGGCGGTGCATGATCTCGGCCCCGAGCGCGAAGCACAGGTCCAGGCGCTGGGCGCGGATGTGGAAGAGCAGATCCCCGGGTGTACCGGCGGCCTGGTGTGCGGGTCCCCGCATGTCCCGGAACGGGTGCAGCTCGGCGGGGCGCGGGCCCGCGAAGAGCCGGTCCCACGCCTTCGAGCCGATGCCGGCGACGCAGCTGAGGCGGCCCTGCGGCGAGTGGAACCCGACCGCGCGTTGCAGCCCCGGCAGCTCGGCGAGCAGGTCCCGGGCGGTGGACTCCCCGCCCGGGTCGAGGGTGAGCACGAGAAACAGGGCGGTGCGGGTCAGTGGGCTCAGCACGGCCTGCGGCTCATTGCGCACGGTCGCGGGGACTACCCGGGCGCCCGCGACTATGCGCGCCCAGGACCCGCTCCACCGCCGTCTCCCCCTTGACCTGGAGCGCGCTCCAGGTGCCAGGCTCGGGTGCGTGACGGAAACGAGGCAGTCCCCGCTCGTGCTCGGGGCGATGATGTTCGGCACCACCGTGGACGAGGACACCTCGTTCGCGCTGCTCGACCGGTTCGTCGAGCGCGGCGGCGCCTGGATCGACACGGCCGACTGCTACGCGTTCTGGGCCGCCGGCGACGGCCGGGGCGGCGCCAGCGAGCGCGTGCTCGGGCGGTGGCTCGCGGCCCGGCCGGGCGTGCGGGAACGGGTGCGGATCGCGACCAAGCTCGGGGCCGAGCCCCTCGAACCCGGTTCGTGGCCGGCCCGCCGGGAAGGGTTGGGTGCGGCGGCGGTACGGCACGCCTTCGCCGGAAGCCTCGACCGCCTCGGCATCGACCGCGTCGACCTGCTCTGGCTGCACCAGGAGGACCGTTCGGTGCCGATCGAGGAGACCGTCGACGCGCTCGCCGGGCTCGCCGCGGACCGCTTCGGCGTGTCCAACCACCCCGCGTGGCTCGTCGAGCGCGGCCGTGCCCACGCGCTGCGAACCGGGGCGAGGCCGTTCGACGCCCTGCAGCTCAACGCCACCTACCTGCGGCCGCGCCCCGGCACGCTCCCGCCCGGCGTCGAGCACCGCTTCGGCGTGCTCAGCGACGAGCAGGCCGACTACGCCGCCGAGCACGGGATGGACGTGTGGGCGTACACGCCGCTGCTCTCCGGCGCCTACGACAACCCGGCGAAGGAGATTCCGCCGGTGTACGACCACCCGGGCAACGCGGCCCGCCTGCGGGCGCTCGACGCCGTCGCCGCCGAGACCGGGGCCGCGCGCGGGCAGGTGGTGCTGGCCTGGCTGCTGTCCCGCGGCCTGCGCCCGATGCTCGGCGGCAGCAAGCCGCACCAGCTCGACGCCGCGCTGGACGGCGTCGAGCTGGAGCTGAGCGTGGAGCAGGTGGAGCGGCTCAGCGCGGCGGACCGCTTCGCGTGGGCGAGCCCCTACGCCGAGCGCTGAGCGACCTCAGCACAGGGCCGCGTCGACGCTGTCCGCCACGTCCTTGACCATGTCGAGCGACGTCGGCAGCCCGGTCACGGCGACGACGGCGCCGCGGCCGTCCGTGGTCACGAGGTTGCGCGTCTCGAAGCCCTGGATGTCGCCGCCGTGGCCCCAGGCGATGCCGCCGCAGGGCAGCTCGTGGCGGGCGATGCCGAGGCCGTACGACCAGTGGTCCGTCGGCTCGAAGTCCGGCGCGGCGACGGTCGTCAGCATGGCCTGCTGCTGGGCCGGCGGCAGCAGCCGACCGGCGACGAGCGCCTCGAAGAACGCCCGCAGGTCCGACGGCGTCGAGACCAGCTGGCCCGCGGACCACCCGAGCGACGGGTCCATCTCGGTGACGTCGACCCACGGGGCGCCCGGTGCGACGGCGACGTAGCCCTGCGGGTGCCGGCCCCGCAGCCGCTGCTCGCCGACGCCCGGCCAGTACGTGTCGCGCAGGCGCAGCGGCTCGATGACGCGCCGCGTGATCTCCTCGCCGATGGGCCGCTGGGTCACCCGTTCGGCGATGAGCCCGGCGAGGACATAGTTGGTGTTGCTGTACTCCCACTTCGCCCCGGGCGCGAAGCTCGGCGGCTTCGTGAGCGCCGCGTCGACGAGCCGCCGCGGCTCGAAGTACGCGTGGCTGAGCGCGACGAGATCGTCGGGCTTGGCGAACAGGACGTCGTCGTAGTCGGGCAGCCCGCTCGTCTGCTGCAGCAGCTGGTGCACCGTGATGCGCGACCCGTCGTTGCCGTTGCCGTGCACGATCCCGGGCAGGTAGTGCTCGACGCTCTGCTCGAGGTCGATCCTCCCCTCCCCGGCGAGCTGCAGCACGACGACGGCCGTGAACGTCTTGGTGTTGCTGCCCATGCGCACCTGCCCGTTGACCGGCACCTTGCTCCCGGCGGCGGAGTCGCGGACGCGGCCGTCGCGGCCGCGGACGGAGGCGAGCGCGCCCGGGAAGCCGTCGTCGCGCACGAGGCGCTCGAGCCGCGGCTGGACGCCGTCGCGCGCCGGGTTCGCGAGCGCGGGCGGTACGGCCACGACCCCGGCCGCGAGGACGGCCGAGACCCCGGCCGCGACGAGAACACGTGTATTCGTTGGCATGCATCGAACGCTATGAGCGCCGCGGCCCCGGGGCGATGCAGCCCACTGGCCGATCGTGGTGGTGCAGGCTGTACCGCGCCGGGGATCGCCGCGGATCGCCGGGGTTCACCAGGCGAAGCGTTCGCGGTGCAGGCGCGGGGCGGGGACGCCGATGCGGCGCGCGGCGCGCAGGACCGCGTCGGTCCACGGGTCGGGGCCGCACACGTACACGTCGTGCTCGGCGAGGTCGGGGGCCAGGGAGCGCAGGGCGGCCAGGTCGTCGTAGTCCGCGTAGCCCACGGGGAGCCATGAGCCGGCCGAGGCACGCGGGCCGACGAGCGGGACCAGCCGGACGCCGCGGTCGCGGGCGAGCCACTCCAGTTCGTGCAGGAAGGCCACGTCGTGGGGGTGGCGGGTGCGGTACACCAGCGTCGCCTTGCCGTGGCCGTATGGCAGGTCCCACAGCAGGGCCAGCAGCGGCGTGACCCCGATGCCGCAGGCGAACATGGTCACCGGGCCGCCCGAGTAGGTGCCGGCGGTCATCCGGCCGTACGGACCCTCGATGACGACCCGCGTGCCCGGGCGCAGCGTGCCCATCCGGGCCGTGCCCGCGCCGACCGTCTTGACAGTGATGCGCAGCCGGTCGCGGCTCGGCGGCCCGGACAGGGAGAACGGCTTGCCGAGCAGGGCCCCGTGGCCGTCCAGGAACCGCCAGACGAAGTACTGCCCCGCGCGCGCGGGCAACCGGTCCAGCCGCCGGCCGCGCAGGTACACGGAGACCAGCCCCGGCGCCTCCTCGACGACGCGGTCGACGGTGAGCCGGTGCCGCAGCGTGCGCCAGACCGGCAGGCCGAGGCGGAAGACCACGGTGGAGCCGGCCGCGGCCGCGTACATGGTCCACCAGAACGCCCGCGCCGCCGGGGAGGTGAAGTCGCTGCCCAGCCACAGCTCGTGCGGGACGGCGAGGGCGATGCCGGCGTACGCGTACAGGTGCAGCAGATGCCAGGTCTCGTAGCGCATCCGGCGCCGCACCGGCCGCAGCGAGGTCGCCGTCACGAGCACGAGCGCGAGCAGGCCCAGCAGCGCCGGCCACATGCCGCGGTACACGCTCAGCAGCGTCCCCAGCTGGTGCAGCGGATCGGTGCCGGCGCGCTTGGCGGAGGCGACGAGCGCGAGCCCGGCGTGCGCGAGCAGGAGCACGAACGAGGCCGAGCCGGTCCAGCGGTGCCAGGCGCCGAGCGTGTCCCGGCCGAACGCGCGCTCGACCCAGGGGATGCGCGCGATCAGCAGCACCTGGAGCAGCAGCAGGTCCGTCGACCACAGCGCGGCCAGGCGCCCGGCGGCCGCGAGCCCGGGCGCCGACGTCGCCAGGCCCGTGAGCCACAGCCAGGTGACGGCGGCCAGGCTGCCGGCCGCGATCAGCTTCGCCGTGGTGCGCACGGCGATTGACGGTACGAATGCCGGGGTTTTCGCCATAGCGTTTGTGAACTAACCCTCGGATCGCGGAAAAGCGTTATCCACCGTTCCGAAGCAAGCAAGCGCTTGGTAGCCTACGGCATGCGGTTCGGCATCCTCAGCCCTGTCGTCTTCCGGCCGCCCGGGCAGTTCAGCCCCTGGGAGGCCGCGGCGGGCCCGGCCGAGCTGGTCCGGGTCGCGGTGGCGGCGGACCGGCTCGGCTACCACCATCTGACCTGCAGCGAGCACGTCGGCGTGCCGGTCCGCATCGCCGCGCGGGCCGGTGGCACCTACTGGGACCCCCTCGCGACCCTGGGCTTCCTCGCGGCGCACACGACCCGCATCCGGCTGGCCACCCACGTGCTCGTGCTCGGCTACCACCACCCGCTGGCCATCGCGAAGCGGTACGGCACCCTCGACCTGCTCAGCGGCGGGCGGGTCGTCCTCGGCCTCGGCGTCGGCAGCCTCGCGGAGGAGTTCGCGCTGCTGGGCGCCGACTTCGACGGGCGGGGCGCCGCGGCCGACGACGCGATCGCGGCCATCCGGGCCGCGTGGGGCCGGGCGGTGCCCGAGTACGAGGGCACCCACTACGCGTTCCGCGACTTCCTCGTCGACCCGCACGCGCCGCGGACCCGGGTGCCGCTGTGGATCGGCGGGTACACCGCGCGCTCGCTGCGGCGGGCCGCCGAGCTCGCCGACGCCTGGGTGCCGTTCGGCCTGCCGCCGGAGCGGATCGGGGCGATGCTGGCCGCCGTCGAGCGGCCGGCGGGCTTCGAGGTGGTCCTCAACCCGCCGCCGCTGGACCCGATCGCCGAGCCCGGCGAGGCGCGGCGGCACGTCGAGCAGTTCCACGCGGCCGGCGCCACGATGCTGAACATCGTCCTGCGGCACCGAAGCGCGGAGCACTGCGTCGAGCAGCTCGAGGCGCTCCGGCGGCTCTTCCCGGAGGCATTCGATGCCGGAGCGTGACGAGGTGCTCGCCGACCTGCAGCGCCGGGTCCGCGAGCTCGAGGACCGGCTGGCGCTCATGCAGCTGCTGGCCACCTACGGACCCGCGGTGGACAGCGGCTCCCCGGAGCCGGCCGCGGGGCTGTGGACCGACGACGGCGTCTACGACGTGTACCCGGCGCCGCTGCACGGCCGGGCGGCCATCGCCGGCATGGTGACCGGCGAGCTGCACCAGGGGCTGATCCGGGCCGGCGCCGCCCACCTGCAGGGCGTGCCGCACCTGCGCATCGACGGCGATCGTGCCGTCGCCATCGCCTATTCACAGTTGGTACTGCGCGACGAGGCCACGGACACCTTCCGCACCTGGCGCACCGGCGTCAACCGCTGGGAGTTCGTCCGGACCGCCGAGGGATGGCGGTGCACCCACCGGGTCAACCGGCAGCTGGACGGCGGCGCCGAGGCCCGGGACCTGCTGCGAGAGGCGCTGTAGTGCCGTCCAGGTCGAACCGCACGCCGGTGGCGTCCTCCGCGATGGCCCACAGGCGCGCGGCGAGGGCCGGGTCGGCCGCGTGCGGGGCGATCGCGCCGGCGTGCACACGATCGTCCCACTTGCGCAGGCGCGGGCCGATGAAGTCGCCCGGGCGCGCGTCCGGGTCGGTGGCCGCGTAGAGGATCGGGATCGCCGCGCGGTCGGCGGGCCGGCCGACGGTCGCCTGCAGCACGCTCATGAACGCCCGCCCGGCGCGGCTGGGCAGGTTCGAGTTCATCGGGGTGTTCGCCATGCCCGGGTGGGCCACGAGACTGCGGATCGGGCGGCCCGCCAGTTGCAGGCGCCGGTCGAGTTCGAGGCCGAAGACGAGCTGGGCGAGCTTCGAGCCGACGTAGGCGCGGCCCTTGGAGTATCCGCGCTCGGCGGCCAGATCGTCGAGCGGGAGCGTCTTCATGTGGCGGTACAGTGCCGAGCCCACATGCACGATCCGCGCCCCGCCGTCGCCGCGCATCCGGTCGAGCAGCAGGCCGGTCAGCGCGAAGTGGCCGAGGAAGTTGGTGGCGAACGTGCTCTCGAAGCCCTGCGCGCTCAGCTCCCGAGGCCGGTTGCCGATGCCCGCGTTGTTCACGAGCACGTCGACCCGCTCGCCGACGCCCGCCGCGAACGCGCGCACGGAGTCGAGGTCGTTGAGGTCCAGCGCCCGTGCGTCGAACTCGGCCGCCCGGTCCGGCGTGCGCACGGCCGCGATGACGTGCGCGCCGCGCTGCTTGAGCTCGCGCGCGACGGCCTGCCCGAGCCCGCTGCTGGCCCCGGTGACGATGACGGTACGCCCGGCCATGTCCATGACGGTCCCTCCCCTTGAACGGATAATCTATCCGCTGGTGGGTCGACCGTAGCACAGAACGGATGAGTTATCCTCTAGGTGTGACGCTCCGCGCCGACTCCGCCCGGGTGCGGGCCCAGATGCTCGCGGCCGCCCGGGAGCGCGTGCGCGCCGGCGACCTGGACCTGCCCATGAACGCCATCGCCAAGGACGCCGGCGTGGGCGTCGGCACCGCCTACCGCCACTTCGCGAACCGTCAGGCGCTGCTGGAGGCCCTCGCGGCGGAGAGCCTCGGGGCGCTCGTCACCGACGCGGAGGCGGCCGCGGCCGACCCCGAGCCGGCCGCCGGCTTCGCGACCCTGCTGCGCAACGCCCTGCGCCTGCTGCGCGACGACCCGACGCTGGCCGTGGTGCTCGCGTCGGCGGCCCAGCCCGCGTGCCTGGACGCGACGACGGACCTGCATGCCCGGCTCGGCACCGCGGTGACGACGGTCCTGTCCCGCGCCCGCGCGGCCGGCGCCGTCCGCTCCGACGTCACCGCGGACGACGTGCGCCGCCTGATCTGCGGCGTGCAGCACGCGGTCGGCGCCGGAGCGGACGCCGACGCGGGCGCCGAGGAGCGCTACCTCGACATCCTCCTGGCCGGCCTGCGCGCCCCTCGGTGACACGGCCCCGGAGCCGCGTGCATGGTCCGGGGCCGTGCCCTTGCGATACCGTTACCGAATCGCTCTCATCGCGGGAGTGTGCGTTGGCGGTGCCCCATGAACTTGACCTTCGTGGGGCTCCGTGCTCAGGTCAGTCGCCAGACCTGGTTCGGCTGCGTGCCGCCGCCGAAACAGTCCCAGATCTGCAGCCGGGTCCCGTTGCCGGTGCCCTGGCCCGCCGCGTCCAGGCACTTGCCCGACTGCGGGTTGACGATGGTGCCGTTGCCGTTCACGATCCAGTTCTGCGCGCCGCTGCCGTTGCACGACCACAGCTGCACGCGCGCGCCGTTCGCGGTCGACCCGCCGGCGACGTCGAGGCACTTGCCGGTCTGCGGGTTCTTGAACTGTGAGCCGGTACGCGACCACGACTGGTTCCAGCCGGTGCCGCAGTCCCACAGCTGGACGGGGGTGCCGTCCGCGGTGCCGAACTCGGCCAGGTCGAGGCAGCGGTTGCTGCCCTGCCCGACGATGTGGCCGCCGCCGCCGGCGGGCGGAGGCGGGGTCCCGCCGTTGACCGTCGCCGAGAATGAGTTCACGGCCAGGCCCACGCCGCCGGACCAGGGCTCGAAGCCGGCCTGGATGCTGGTCAGGTACCACGACGAGTCGACCTGCGTGCGGGCGTCGACGTCCCGGACGAAGTCCATGACGTCGAACGACCATGACGGGATCTGGGCCGGCGCGACGTAGGACACGACGTCGTTCCCGCCGTTGTTGCCCTGCCACACCTGCCAGGACTTGCCGGCGATCGTGGTGTTGCCGACGGGGCTGCCCACGGGCGAGACGCCGCCGGTGTGGTCGAACCAGATCATGAGCTCCATCTGGTTGACCCCGTCCTTCTTGGCGGTCGGGTCCATCCAGATGTCGTACGACGCGTCGTAGGTGCCGCCCGCGTAGGAGAACGCGATCGACGACGGTGCCGAGCCGATCGAGCTCAGCTGCTTGGGCAGGTTGGTGCCCGGCGAGCAGGCGGTGTAGTGGCAGCCCGCGTAGATCGCCGGGTAGGACAGCGGCGCTCCGCCGTTGCCCTTCGAGCCGTCCTGCGTCGTGATGCGGAAGCCGTTGGCGGTGACGTTGATGCACTGCGTCGCGGTGCTGCCCCAGCGGTTGTTCATCACGATGTACGACCCGGCGACCGCGCTGCCGAACTCGTCGCACACGACGGTGTCGGCGTGGGCGGGCGCCGCGGCGGCCAGCGGCGCGACGAGCGTTGCGGCGGCGGCCAGCACAATGGCCGCGATCGATCTCACTTGCAAGGTGACCTCCGTGGAAGAAGTTGGGAGCGTTTCCAACGAATGTCGATGTAACCATGCCGTCATGAGATCGAGAAGTCTTGACTTCACTTGTCAAGAGGATTTAGATGCTTCGAACCGGTTGCGAGACCGGTTTCATCAAGATCGATTAGCTTGACATGGGGGCGCTCACTGTGCCAGTGACCATGGCCGTCGTGGCGGCGCGGGCCGGCGTCAGCAAGGCCACCGTCTCGCGGGTCGTCAACGGCGCGCCCGGCATCGACGAGCTCACCGCCGCCCGCGTCCGGGCCGTCATCCAGGAGCTGGGCTACGTGCCGAGCGCCCGCGCGGTCGGCCTGGCCCGCGGCCGCACCGGCAGCGTCGGCATCCTCGTGCCGTCGCTGACCTGGCCCTGGGTCGGCGAGGTGCTGCAGGGCGTCGCCGACGTCGTGGAGAGCCGCGGCTTCGGCCTGCTGGTCTTCACGTTCAACCAGGGCCCGGACTCGATGCGCCGCTTCGCCGCGCAACTTTCAGGAAAAGCGTTCGACGGGCTGCTCGTCATCGAGCCCTCCGGCACCCTCGACAAGATCGCCGAGCTGCACGACAACGGGCTGCCGGTGGTCCTCATCGACGACCGCGGCCACGAGCCGCGCTTCCCCTGGGTCGGCACCTCCAACCGCATGGGCGCCCGCGCCGCGGCCGAGCACCTCCTCGCCATCGGCCGCACGCGCCCGCTGATCATCAGTGGCGAGCCCCGCTTCGGTTGCGTGCGGGCGCGCCTGGCCGGCTTTCAGGAGCCGTTTCAAGCCGCCGGTGTACCGCTCGATCCCGCCCTGACCCTGGAGGGCGACTTCACCTACGCCAGCGGCATCGCCCGGGCCCGTGAGGCGCTCGCGCGCGGCCTGGCCTTCGACGCGGTCTTCGCGCACAACGACGTCATGGCGGGCGCGGCCATGGGCGTCCTGCGCGAGGCGGGCCGCCGCATCCCCGACGACGTGGCCGTGGTCGGCTTCGACGACCTGCCGTGGACCACGCAGACGGAGCCGCCCCTGACCGCGGTCCACCAGCCCGTCCGCCGGATGGGCGAGGTGGCCGCGGGTGCCCTCCTGGACCACCTGGACGGCAAGCGGCTGACCGGCGACCCGATCGTCCTGCCGACCGGCTTCACCGTCCGCGAGTCGACGGTGCGCCCGCGCTGACCCGGGCCGGTCAGCCCGTCAGCAGGGGCTCGTGGGTGTCCCAGAGCCACCGCAGGTACTCCCGCAGCTCCTCCGGCGTCGCCACCCACCCCTCGCGCATGTACGTCAGGATGCGCCGCAGCTCGCCGGGCACCAGCTCGTGGGCCGTCGCGCCGGTCTCCGGGATGCGCCGGTGCGGGGGCACGGCCACGGGCGACGGCAGCAGCGGGACGCGCAGGCCGCGCCGCAGCAGCTCCTTGAGCACGGTGAGGTAGGCGCGGGGCAGGTGGTACGGCGACACGGCGAGCGCCAGCCCGCCGATGCCGTGCGCCCGCACCTGCTCGGCGATCCAGACCGCCTGCCGGCCGGTGTCGGCCGCCGGCTCCGGCTGGACGTGGACGCCCTCGGTGCGGCGCAGGCCGAGGCCGCGCAGGTGGTCGAGGGTGATCTCGACGTACGTGGCCTCGGCCGGGTTCGCGTTCGCCACCAGGAGCCGGCGCAGCCGCGGGTTCGCCTCCCACGCGCGGATCGCGTGGGTGAAGCGCCACTGCTCGCCCTGGCCGCTGGCGATCGCGATCGCGTCCACGCGCTGCGCCGCCGGCTGCGGCAGCGTCAGGATCATCGTGATCGCCGCCGCCACCGCCGGGAGCCGCTCGTCCGCGAAGTCGTCGGTGACCAGGCGAGGGATCTGCACGGTCCCGAGTATCCCCGAGGCGGCCCCGGCCCGGCGAGCGTCAGCCGGGCACGTGCAGCACGGCGTCGACGCCGGCGACGGTGTCCGCGTCCAGCGGGAAGTAGCCCATCTGCGGCGTGGTGTCGGTGCGGGTGCGCGCGGCCGGCACCTCGGACGCCGGGGTCAGGCCCGGGCGCAGCCGGCCCTCGTACGTGTCCGGATCCGGCGCGCCGAGTCCCTTGGCCGCGCTGGTGCCGAGGCTGCCGGCGATGACGTGGTACCGGGCGCCGAGCAGCGGCGCGATGATCGACCCGGCGCCGCTCCAGGTCAGCTCCAGCTCGCCGAGCGTCCAGCGGCTCGGGCCGCGGCGCAGGTGCAGGTTGTGGCCGTAGAGCAGCGCCGGGGTGTCCCGCAGGTCGAGGATGTTCTCGGCGATGAGCACGTCGCGCACGGCCATCAGCCGCGACACCCGCACGCTCTGGTCGAGCCCGGGGATCGAGCAGGCGCGGTGGTACCGCAGCAGCTGCATCCCGCCCGTCAACTGCGTCCGGGCCCGGCGCCACGCCTCGGCGGACGTGGCCGCGATCAGCGACGGCGCCCGCATGTGCAGCTCGGTCCACATGTCCTCGGCGATCGTGCGCAGCTCGGCGGCCTCGGGGCCGGAGCCGGGCGACCGCGCCGGGTCGAGCACGGCCTCGGTCCGCGACCACCGCTCGTCGTCGCCGGCCAGCCGGTCGAGATCCGCGTCCAGACCCAGATACCCGCGGGTGTACTCGAGGTAGCCCCGCGGGCTCGGCGCGCTCATGTTCTCGGTGGGCGCGTCGAAGCCCTGCAGCGAGAGCCGCTCGTGCGGCGGCCGCGCCGCGTTGTACTCCCGCATCCACACGACCAGCTCGCGGTTGGCCGCCAGCCGGCCGAACTCGTGCGAGAAGCCGTCGCGCAGCACCGTGTCGAGGTCCCCGACGCCGTCGCGCACATAGTCGTCGACGAGCAGCGCGGCGACCCGGTCGATCTCGAGCGCGATGGTGCGGAAGCCCCGCCCGGCGAGCTCGGCGAACAGCTCGTTGCGCCGGCGGGGGACGGCGTCCTCGAGGTGCGTCGGCTCGCCGAACGCCAGCAGCTCGCAGGACTCAGGTACGAAGGTCATACATGTGCATCGTACCGCTGCAACAACGGTTGAGACTTCGGCCGGATCCGGCCGCTCGGGCGCGCCACGAAGTCTCAAACCGCTGGTGCACTCCGGCTCGGGCGCCGCGGCCCGGAACCGGGGGCGTACGGCTCGCCGGGAACGTGCCGTTGGACCCTGGGCGCCCGCGCCGGGCGGTCATACGTTCAGGGCGTGACGATCGGGCGAAGGAGGCCTGTGATGAGCCGCTGGGAAGTGGCCGACGTGATGACCGTCGGCGCGGTGTCGGTGCGGGAGGACACACCGTTCAAGGAGATCGTCGACCTGCTCGAGGCGCACGAGGTCAACGCGCTGCCGGTGGTCGACGCCTTCGACCGGGTGGCCGGGGTGGTGTCGTCGGCCGACCTGATGGCGAAGATCGAGTTCGCCGGGGACGACGACCGGGTCCGGATGTTCGAGAGCCGGCACACCCGCCAGGCGCGCGGCAAGGCCCACGCCACTGCCGCCGGCGAGCTGATGAACGCGCCCGCCGTGACCATCACGGGCGGCGCGTCCCTGGCGGCCGCGGCGCGGATCATGGAGGCGGCCGGGCTGAAGCGGCTGCCCGTCGTGGACGACCTTGGCCGGCTGGTCGGCATGGTGACCCGCCGCGACCTGCTCAAGGTGTTCCTGCGCACGGACGCGGACATCCTGCGCGACATCATGGCCGAGACGCTGCCGGGCATGCCCGGCGTGGAGCCCGCGCAACTGCGGGCCGAGGTCGACGACGGCGTCGTGACGCTCCTGGGGCAGGTCGAGCGCGCGTCCGTCATCCCGTCGCTGATCCGCCGGATCGAGCGGATCGACGGCGTGGTCGACGTCGTCAGCCACCTCTCGGCGATCGCCGACGACGAGCCGAAGCCGTACCAGGCCCCGGTGATGTTCTGAGCGCCTGACGGGGCGGCCCGCGCCGGTCGCGGGCCGCCCCGTCCGTTCAGCGCAGCGGCAGACCCAGCCGGCGCCCCGCGTCGAGCAGCGAGTCGTGCACGTCCGGGTGGGCGGCGTGGTCGAGGATCTCCTGCGCCTGCTCGACCGAGTCGCGGCCCCAGATCCGCGCGGTGCCCTGCTCCGTGACGATGTAGCTGTGCTGGAACGAGGTCACCGGCCCGGACAGCAGCGGCACGACCGCGGACACGTCCGCCTTCGGGTGCCAGGACCGCAGCGCGATGATCGCGTGCCCGCCGGGGGAGTGCATCGCCCCGACGATGAAGTCGGTCTGGCCGCCGAAGCCCGAGTGCGTGCGGCTCCCGACCCGGCTCGCGTTGGCCTGGGCGAACAGGTCGACCTGCAGGGCGCTGTTGACGCTCATGAGGCCCGGGTGCGCGGCGATCGCCGCCGGGTCGTTGGTCTTCTCGGTGCGCAGCATCCGCACCCGCGGGTTGTGGTCGATCCAGTCGTAGAGCTCCTCGGAGCCGAAGCAGAACGAGGCTGTCACCGGGGTCCCGGGATCGAGCGCGCCGGCCTTCTCCAGGGCCAGGGCGCCGTCGGTGAACATCTCCGACCAGATGCGCAGCCCGCGCCGGCCCAGCAGCGCCTCCAATGTGGCGTCGGGGATGGCGCCGATGCCCAGCTGCAGGGTCGCCTGCGGCGGTACCAGGGAAGCTACCCGATCGCCGATGGTCCGGGAGGTGTCGTCCGGCGCCGCCGGAGCGTGCGTGGCCAGCGGCTCCGCGGCCTCCACGAGGTAGTCGACCGCCTCGACGGGCAGTTGGGCGTCGCCGTACGTGACCGGCATGCTCGGGTTGGCCTGCGCCACGACGATGCCACCCCGGGCGCGGCACGCCTCGACGGCGGCGGGCAGCACGTTGACCTCGACGCCGAGGCTCACCGCCCCGCCCGCCGGCGGCGACGTGTGCAGCAGCACCACGTCCGGCACCAGGTGCTGCCGCAGCAGGTCGGGGACGAGCGAGAGGCGGCAGGGCAGGTACCGCAGCCGCGGCCCGCCGCGCATCCCCGGCCCGACGAACGACGTCTCGTGGACGACGCCATCGCGGTCCGGGATGCCCGGCTGGGCGTTGAGCATGACGAGCCGGAACTCGGCGATGCTCGCGTCGGCGGTGGCCAGCAGCCGGTGCGGGGCGGCGAAGTTGCCGCTCGCGACGATTCGCGGCACACCCGGCAGCGCGCCGAGGATATGGCCGAGCTCGGACTCGGTCACCGTTCGCATCAAGGATCTCCTTCAGTGGGTGGGGCGCTGGCGGTCCAGCCGGGCCTGCAGGCGGTCCTGCAGCCGGTCCAGCGCCTCGTACGGCGAGTCGGCGTGCGCCTCGGCGTGCAGGACCCGGCCGTTGAGGTCGATCTCCGCGCGGGCGGTCACCGGCCGGACCGCGGCCGGGTTGCCGGTCCGGTCGAGCCGGACGCGGGCGAACAGCACCGGCCGGGCGGTGTGCCCGAGGACCGCGGCGACCTTCTCCCGGGCATAGTGCTGGATCCGCGGCTCCATGCCCGGCTGCAGCTGCACGCTGATCTCGACCTCGTCATGAGTGCGGGACATCGTCGTCGTCCTTTCGCCGTACGCGCCGGGCGGATCTCCGCCCGAGATCATGTGATCGCCGTTGCGGGGGATGTATCCAGGGGCCGACGGCCCGAGGCCGCGGGGACTTCGGCCCTGCCCGCGCGCCGGAGAACGGGCGACGCTTGGGCCATGACCACCATGAGCCTTTCCGCGCAGACCGAGCTCGCCCCGTGGCGGGGATTCCGCGGCGGGCGGTGGCGCGACGAGGTCGACGTCGCCGGCTTCATCCGTGCCAACGTCCGGCCCTACACCGGCGACGGGAGCTTCCTCGCCGGCCCGACCGAGCGGACCACGCACATCTGGGGCCTGCTCACGGCGATGTTCCCGGCCGAACGCAAGCGGGGCGTCCACGACGTCGACCCGCGCACGCCCGCCTCGATCACCTCCCACGCGCCCGGCTACATCGACCGGGACCGGGAGCTGATCGTCGGGCTGCAGACGGACGCGCCGCTGCGCCGGGCCATCATGCCCGCCGGTGGGCTGCGCATGGTGAAGAACGGCCTGCGCGCGTACGGCTACGAGCTCGACCCGCTCGTGGAGGAGTTCTTCACCCGGCACCGCAAGACCCACAACGACGCCGTATTCGACGCCTACACGCCGCAGATCCTCGCGGCCCGCAAGGCGGGCGTGATCACCGGGCTGCCGGACGCCTACGGCCGCGGTCGCATCATCGGCGACTACCGGCGGGTGGCGCTCTACGGCGTCGACTTCCTCGCCGAGGCCAAGCGGCGGGACAAGGCCTCGCTCGAGCACCGCGCGGCGACCCCGGACGTGGTGCGCGACCGGGAGGAGCTCGCCGAGCAGCTGCGGGCCCTCGCCGAGCTCAAGGCGATGGCGGCGTCGTACGGCTTCGATATCGCCGGACCCGCGCGGACGGCCCGCGAGGCGATCCAGTGGCTGTACTTCGGCTACCTCGCGGCCGCCAAGGAGCAGAACGGCGCCGCGATGTCGCTCGGGCGCACCTCGACGTTCCTCGACGTGTACCTCGAGCGCGACCTCGCCGACGGCACGCTGAGCGAGGCGGGCGCCCAGGAGCTCGTCGACGACTTCGTCATCAAGCTGCGCATCATCCGCTTCCTGCGCACGCCCGAGTACGACCAGCTGTTCTCCGGCGACCCGACGTGGGTGACGGAGTCGATCGGCGGCATGGGCGGCGACGGTTCGACGCTGGTGACCCGGACCTCGTACCGCTACCTGCAGACGCTGTACAACCTCGGACCGGCGCCGGAGCCGAACCTGACGGTGCTGTGGTCGCCGGCCCTCCCGGAGCCGTTCAAGCGCTTCTGCGCGAAGGTGTCGCTGGACACCAGCGCGATCCAGTACGAGAACGACGACCTGCTGCGGCGGTACAGCGACGACGACACCGCGATCGCGTGCTGCGTCTCGGCCATGCGCGTCGGCAAGGACATGCAGTTCTTCGGCGCCCGGGTCAACGTGGCCAAGGCGCTGCTGTACGCGATCAACGGCGGGCGCGACGAGATGTCCGGCGTCCAGGTGGCCCCCGCGGCCCCGCCGGTCGCCGGGGACGTGCTCGACTACGCCACTGTCCTCGCCGCCTACGACCGCACGCTGGACTGGCTGGCCCGCACCTACGTCGACGCGCTGAACATCATCCACTACATGCACGACAAGTACGCCTACGAGCGCCTCGAGATGGCGCTGCACGACTATCCGGTGCGCCGGTTCCTGGCCTGCGGCATCGCGGGCCTGTCGGTCGCGGCGGACAGCCTCGCGGCCATCAGGTACGCGACCGTGCGGCCGGTGCGCGACGAGACCGGGCTCGTCGTCGACTACACCGTCGAGGGGGAGTACCCGGCCTTCGGCAACGGCGACGAGCGCGCCGACCGGATCGCCGTGTGGCTCGTGGACACCTTCATGGGCAAGGTGCGCGGCAACCCGGCCTACCGCGACGCGATCCACACCCAGTCGGTGCTCACCATCACCTCGAACGTGGTGTACGGCAAGCACACCGGCAACACCCCGGACGGCCGCCGCGCCGGTGAGCCGTTCGCGCCCGGCGCCAACCCGATGAACGGCCGCGACGTGCACGGCATGGCCGCCGCCGCGCTGTCGGTGGCGAAGCTGCCGTACGCCTCCGCGCGCGACGGCATCTCGCTCACCAGCACCGTGACGCCCGATGGCCTCGGCCGGGACGAGCGGGAGCGCACCGCGAACCTCGCCGGGCTGCTCGACGCCTACATGGGCGCGGGCGGGTTCCATCTCAACGTCAACGTGCTCGACCGGGAGACGCTGCTGGACGCGATGGCGCATCCGCAGCGGTACCCGCAGCTGACGATCCGGGTCTCCGGCTACGCGGTGAACTTCGTGAGGCTCACCCCCGAGCAGCAGCGCGACGTGCTCGGGCGCACCTTCCACGGCTCGCGATGACCACGGGCCGGGTGCACTCCTGGGACCTGTCCACCGGTGTGGACGGCCCCGGGACCCGCTTCGTCGCCTTCCTGGCCGGGTGCCCGCTGCGCTGCCTGTACTGCCAGAACCCGGACACGTGGCACATGCGCGACGGCCGGGAGTCCACCGTGGACGGTCTGCTGTCGACGGTGCGCGGATTCGCCGGGTTCGTGCGGGCGGCCGGCGGCGGGCTCACGGTCAGCGGCGGCGAGCCGCTGCTCCAGCCGCGCTTCACCCGGGCGCTGCTCGCCGGCGCCCGGGAGCTGGGCCTGCACACCGCGCTCGACACCTCCGGCGCGCTCGGCGCCCGCGCCGACGACGCGCTGCTGGACGCCACCGACCTCGTGCTGCTGGACATCAAGCGCTGGAACCCGGCCGGATACCGGCGGCTGACCGGCGGCGAGCTGCGGCCCACGCTCGACTTCGCCGACCGGCTGGCCCGGCGGGGGACGTCGATGTGGCTGCGGTACGTCCTGGTGCCCGGCGTCACCGACGACCTCGACGAGATCGGGGGCCTGGCCGCCTTCGCGGCCGGGCTCGGCACCGTGGAACGCGTCGACGTCCTGCCGTTCCACCGGCTCGGCGCCGGCAAGTACGACCGGCTCGGCCTGCCGTTCCCGCTGCGCGACACCGAGCCACCCTCCGCCGGGCTGCTCGAGCGGGCCCGGGCCCGGTTCCGCGAAGCCGGACTCGAAACCCTGTAGCCGAACGTATCGGGAGCACGTCATGGTGGCGATCCAGTACATCGACCGCGCGCCGGCGAGGAGCGCGAACGAGCCCGGGCGGCTGCTCATGCGGGCCGCCCTGGCCGCCCAGGAGGCGCCCTCGCCCGGCGGCACCCGGCCGTGGCGCTGGCGGATCGACGGCGACCGGGCGGCCCTGTTCGAGGACACGCGGCGGCGCACGCCCGACGACCGCGACGGCCGCATCGCCACGATCAGCTGCGGTGCCTCGCTGCACCACGCCCTGGTCACACTGGCGGCCGACGGCGCCGGAGCGTCGGTCCAGCGGTTCGCGGCCGACGGCGATCCCGGCCTGCTGGCCCTGGTGCGCTACACCGGCCCGGCCGCCCACCGTCGCCGCACCGACCGGCTCCACCGCGCGATCGCCGTGCGGCACACGGACCGGCGCCCGTTCGCCGACGCCCCGCTCGGGCCCGGCCGCGTCGCGATGCTGCGGGCCGCGGCGGAGCGCGCCGGTGCGGCGCTACGGCCGCTCGAGGACCCGGCGGCGTGGGCACTGCCGGGGCATCCGGGCCGGTACTTCGCCGTCACGGCCCCGGGCGACTCCCGCCGCGACCTGCTGATCGCCGGCGAGGCGACGTCGGCGGTGCTGCTCACCGCGGCCGCGGCCGGGCTCGTCACGTCGGTGGAGCGGTTCGCGGCCGCCCCGCACCCCGGCGCCGGCCCGGCCGTGCTGCTCGGCCTCGGCGTCGCCGGCCGGCTCGGCGCCCTCGGTGTCAGTCGTGGCCGCGGCCGTTGTCCTGCGAGCTGAAGTTGCCGGTCCAGGCGGCCTTGGCGCCGGAGTCGCCGATGCGGTACATCCCGTAGACGCCGGCCACGCCCGCGACCAGCGCGAGCACCGCCACCACGCTCGTCACCGCGCTCGACAGCGGGGCCAGGTAGGTCCGGCGCCCGGCGACGGCCCGGGCCTCCCGGTCCCGCCACCAGACGATGAGCGCCAGCACCGCGATCGGGACGGCGTAGAAGATCGCGGTGTCGCCCAGCTCGGCGTGCGTGTGCACCAGCTCGCCGCTCGGCACCCGGCGCTCCAGCCACTCGCCCGCGTCGGTGGTCAACGGCACGAGCAGCACGACCAGCACCGCCAGCACGGCGTTCGGGCCGGCCAGGCGGTGCCGGGCGGCCGGCCATACCGCGGTCAGCACGAGCAGCAGCGCCGACAGCGGCAGGAGCACGACGATGGCGTGGACGAGCAGAATGTGCGCGGGCAGGCCGTTCAAGGTGGTCATGGGGTCCTCGCCGGGAGCCGGATGTTCTGACCGGCCAAGGTTAGGAAGCCGATTCTTCGAGTTCTCCCATGTGCGGTCCGCAGACTGGCCGGCGTGAACGAGATCGGCCCGCCGGCGGCCGGCCGGGTGCGCCTGGCCGGGCGGCGCCGCCCGCCGCCGCCCCCGCCGCGGCACGGGTGGCGGGCGGTGGCATGGGCGGCCGCGGCGGCGAGCGTGCTGGCGGTGCTCGCCCTGTGGGCGTCCGACGGCGGATACCGGGAGGAGCCGCTCACCGCGCTGGGCCGGGTGACCGGGCTGGTCGGCTCGGATCTGCTGGTGCTGCAGGTGCTGCTGATGGCCCGGATCCCCTGGGTGGAGCGCGGCTTCGGCCAGGACGCGCTGGCCCGCTCGCACCGGCTCGCCGGGTTCGGCTCCTGCTGGCTGATGCTCGCCCACGTCGTGCTGATCACGGCCGGCTACGCGCGCACGGGCGGCGACGGCCTGCTCGGCACCGGGTGGGACCTGGTCGTCACGTACCCCGGGATGCTGCTGGCCGCGGCCGGGACGCTGCTGCTCGTGCTGGTCGTGGTGCTGTCGGTGCGGGCGGCCCGGCGCCGGCTGCGCTACGAGTCCTGGCATCTGCTGCATCTGTACGCGTACCTCGGCATCGGCCTGGCCCTGCCCCACCAGTTGTGGACGGGCGCCGACTTCACCGCCTCGGCGGCAGCCACCGTCTACTGGTGGGGCCTCTACTCGGCCGCGCTCCTGGCCGTCGTCGTCTTCCGGCTCGGGCTGCCCCTGTGGCGCTCGGCGTACCACCGGCTCCGGGTCCACCACGTGGTCGCCGAGGCGCCAGGGATCGTCTCGGTGTACCTGCGCGGGCACCGGCTCGACCGGCTGCCCGCCCGGGCCGGCCAGTTCTTCCTCTGGCGCTTCCTCGACGGTCCCGGCTGGTCGCGGGCGCACCCCTTCACGCTGTCGGCCGGGCCGGCGCCGGACGCGCTGCGTATCACCGTCAAGGATCTCGGCGACGGCAGCCGGCGGGTCGGCTCGCTGCGGCCCGGCACTCGCGTGCTCGTCGAGGGGCCGTACGGGGCGCTCACCGCCGGCCGGTCGAGCGGCCGCCCGGCGCTGCTGATCGCGGCCGGCGTCGGCATCACGACCATGCGTGCGCTGCTCGACGAGCTCGCCGCGCCCGACGCCGTCCTGCTCTACCGGGTCCGGGGCCGGGCCGAGGCGGTCTTCCGGACTGAGCTCGACGACCTCGGCCGCCGCCACGGGGTCCGGGTCGTCTACCTGGAGGGGCCGCGGTCGCGGTACGGGTCGTGGCTCCCGGCCGGCCTCGACGCCCCCGGGACGCTGCGCCACATCGTGCCGGACATCGCCGCCCGGGAGGCCTACCTGTGCGGGCCGGCCACCTGGATGGCCGCCGTCCGCGCCGACCTGCGCGCGGCCGGCGTCCCCGGCGGGCGCATCCACAGCGAGGAGTTCGCATGGTGAGCATCGGGGGCCCGCGATGCGCCGGCTGACCCTGTGGTTCGCCGCGACCGTCGCCGCCACCATCCTGCTGTTCAGCTACCGCACCAGCCTCGGCGCGACCGTCGCCGCCCCGCCCGCCCCGGTGCCGGTGCCGCCCGCCGATCCGGTGCCGTCGGGATCCGCCTCCGCCGCGGCGACGGTGGCGGTGGAGGGGCCGGTGGCCCGGACCCGCTACGGGCCGGTCCAGGTCGAGGTCCGGCTGCGGGGCCGGACGATCGCCGACGTGCGCGCCGTGCGCTGGCCGAACGCCAACGACCGGGACGCCGAGATCAGCATGGCCGCCCTGCCGCGGCTGCGCGCCGAGGCCCTGGCCGCGCAGAGTGCGCACATCGACACGGTGAGCGGGGCGACGTACACCAGCGACGGGTATCGCACCTCGCTGCAGGGCGCGCTCGACCGGGCCCACGTCGGATGAGCGAGAGTGGAGGCGTGATCCGTGTACTGCTCGTCGAGGACGACCGCGAGCTCGGCGAGCTGCTCGTGCGCGCCTTCGGCAACGCCGGCTACGCCGTCGACCTGGCCCCCGACGGGCAGGCCGGCCTGCACCGCGCCCTCACCCGCGGCTACGACCTGCTGGTGCTGGACCGGGGCCTGCCCGCCATCGAGGGCCTCGACCTGCTGGCCCGGCTCCGCCGCAGCGGTGTGCGGACCCCCGCGCTGATCCTCACCGCCCTCGGCACCGTCGCCGACCGCATCGCCGGGCTCGACGGCGGCGCCGAGGACTACGTGGTCAAGCCCTTCGACCTCGGCGAGCTGCTGGCCCGGGTCCGGGCGCTGCTGCGGCGGCAACCCCCGGCCGCCGGGCACGTCGTCGCCGTCGGCACCGCCGAGTTCGACCTGATCACCCGGACCGTCACCGCCGGGGACGGCACCGTCACGACCCTGTCCGGCCGGGAGAGCGACCTGCTGCGCCTGCTCGCCGAGCACCCGAGCCGCGTGTTCAGCCGCCGCGAGATCGCCGCCGGCGTCTTTCCGGACTCCGGTACCGACACGCTGGCCGACACCTACGTCCACTACCTGCGCCGCAAGCTCGGCGCGGCCGTGGTGACCACCGTCCGCGGCACCGGCTACCGGCTGGGCCGGCTGTGAACCGGCCCGATCCCGACGGGGACCTGCTGCGGCACGCGCGGCGCACCCTGGCCGTGCGGTACACCGTAGTGATCGCGCTGATCCTGCTCGCCGTCGGCGCGGTCGCCCTGTACGTCGTGTCCCGCGAGGAGACGTCCGCCCTCACCTCCTCGGTGCGGCAGACGGCGGCGACGGAGGAGGACGTCGTCGACCCGCCCCGCGGCAGCTGGATCTTCCGGCTGGACGAGGCCGGCGCGCTCACCGCCACCGAGGACGCCCCCGCGGGGTTCCCCGACCGCGCGGCGATGGACCGGGTCCGCGCGGGCGGGCCGGCCGAGCAGACCAGCAACGGCGGCTACCTCGTGGTCACCCGCCGCCACGGGACCGCCACCGTCCAGGTCGTCGGGAGCCTCGCCGCCCAGCGGTCCGAGACCCGCCGCCTGCTCGCCGCCCTCGGCACCGCCGAGCTGCTCGGCCTCGCCGGCGCCGTCGCCGCCGGCTGGCTGTTCGCCCGCAACGCCACCGCGCCGCTCGGCGAGGCCCTGGCCCGGCAGCGCCGCTTCGTCGCCGACGCCAGCCACGAGCTGCGCACCCCGATCGCCCAGCTGCACACCCGCACCCAGCTCCTCCAGCAGGATCTGCGGGCGGGCGCCTCCGCCGCCGACATGGCGCCGGACATCGGCCGTCTCGTCGCGGGCACCCGCCAGCTCGGCGAGATCGTCGAGGACCTGCTGCTGTCGACGCACCTGGCCGGCCGCGCGGAGACCGGCGCCGAGGTCGACCTCGGCGTGCTGGCCGACGCCGTGCTCGCCGGCTTCCGGGACCGCGCCCGCGCCGGGCAGGTCGAGCTGGAGCTGCGCACCGATCCCGAGCAACCCTCGATCATCCACGGCCGGGAGGCCGCCCTGCGCCGGGTCCTCACCGCCCTGGTCGACAACGCCCTCAGCCACACCCCGCCCGGCGGCCACGTGCGCGTCGAGCTCGGCCGGCTGGACGCCCCGCCGTGCGTCCAGGTGATCGTCCGCGACGACGGCACCGGCTTCGACCCGGCGGACGCGCGGCACATCTTCGACCGCTTCGCCCGCGGCCACGACGACCACCGGCGCTTCGGCCTCGGTCTCGCGCTCGCCCGGGAGGTCGTCACCGGGCACGGCGGCACCATCGAGGCCGACGGCGTGCCCGGCGGCGGGGCGACGTTCACGATGCGCCTGCTGGTTTAGGCCCTCTCCTGGGCCGCTGGGTACCGCATTCATGCATGTGCACCCTGCCGGTCGATGCGGACCCGAGCCCGGTTAAGCTCCGCGCCGGAGGGTGGCGTACCGGACTGGAGAAGGATGACCGAAGTCCCTGTGCTCTACAGCCCCTGGTACGTCCTCGGCGTCTTCCTCGCCAACGGCATCGGGTGCGTGCTGACCGTCTTCTGCCTGGTGCGCATGACCGACGAGCGCCGCTCGACGGCCAACCGGGCGGTGCTGGTCGTCGGCGCCGCCTGGGGGCTGATCGAGACCGCCCGCGACGACGCCCTGTTCGTCCTCGCCACCGCCATCCACCTGCGCGACGACCAGGTGCAGTTCTTCCTGGCCCCCGGGCTGGCGCTGACCGTCGGCACCATCCTCATCAGCGTCGTCGTGCTGGGGGTCGCCGCGGCCTGGCCCCGGCCACTGTGGACGGTCGCCGCCGGGGTGACGGTCGGGCTGCTCACGTCCGCGATGATCGTGCAGTCGATGCTGTCGGGCCGCTCCGGCTACGTCACGTCGATCAACGCGCCCGCCGCGGTGGCGATCGCGGCCGGGCTGACGGCGGTCATCGCGACGGCGGTCTACCTGGCGACCGGCGCGACGCGGCGCTGGCGGATGGCGGGGCCGATCCTGGTGGTGGGGCTGGCCATGACCGTCGCGCAGTACCTGATGGCCGGCCAGGTGACGATCGACTTCGCCGCGACCGTCGACAACGCGGCCGGCGCTTCGCCGATCACGCTCATCTTCATCACGGTCGCGGCGTTCGGCGTGCGGATGATCGCCCTCACGCTGCTCAGCATCACCGACGAGGGCCGGGTCGAGCAGCAGTCCGAGGCGTACGAGGGCACCCGCCGGGCCCATTGACCACCGGCCGCTAGTGCGGCCCGCCGGTGGCGCCCGCGATCGCGGCCGCCGTGAGCAGGCGCTGCCGGCGGCGGGTCAGCACGGCGAAGCAGGCGGTCAGCACGACCAGGTCGAGTTCGGCCCACCCGCCGGTGACCTCGACCCGCAGCGGCCGGCCGGGCCAGCCGGCCCGCACCTCGATGCGGGCGTCGCCACGGGTCAGCGTGCCCGAGTGCCGGCCCAGGCTCCAGCGGACCGCGTCGCCACCGGGGCCCGGCACGCGGGCGCCGGCCGGGTGCAGGGTCACCACCGGGCGGCCGCCCGCGCGGGCCACCACGCCGAGGCGGCAGCGGTCGGTGGGCTCGAGCTCGAAGTCGCCCGCGTCCGTGTGCAGGGCGCCGTGGCGCATCGAGCCGCGGGTGCGCAGCGTGGCGGTCCGGAAGGCGTGGACCCCGCCCCGGCGCGCCACGGTGTGGGCGGTCGTCATGGCCCGACGGTAGAAAGCGAGGCGGGGCGGCGCATCGGCCGGGCGGGATCCGCGGTTACGACTTTGGTCGGTGGTACGGCCGCGGCAACTCCGCCTAGTCTGACCGCCGTGAGCACGACTGGACCGCTGCGGGTCGCGGCCACCGTGATCGTCGTCGCGATCGGGGGCCTCACCGCGACCGGCCTCGTGCCCGCGCACGGCCCGCTCGACATCGCGGTCGCCGTCGTTGCCGTCACGGGGGCGGTCGCGGCGCTGTTCCGCCCCGTCGGTGCGGGCCTTGCGCTCGGCGCGCTGGCGGCCCTCTCGCCGGTGGCGACGCCGGCCGCGACGTTCGCGGCGCTCAACGCGGCCCGGCGCCGTCCCCTGCGGGGCGCCGTGGCCGTGGCGGTGGCCGGGATCGCCGGGCACGCGGTGCAGGGCCGGTGGCGGCCCTACCCGGGCCTGTTCTACGGGTGGTGGCTGCTGCTCATGGCCGCCGCCTATGCCGCGCTGCTCGGCTGGGGCGTCTGGGCCCAGGCCCGCCACCAGCTGCTGATCTCGCTGCGGGAGCGGGCGGTGCGGGCCGAGGCCGAGCAGGGCCGGCGCGTGCTCGAGGCGCGGCTGGCCGAGCGCACGCTGGTCGCGCGGGAGATGCACGACGTGCTCGCGCACCGGCTGTCGCTGCTGGCGATGTACGCGGGCGCGCTGGAGTACCGCCCGGACGCCCCGCCGCAGCGCCTGGCCGAGGCGGCGGGCGTGATCCGGCTGGGCGTGCACCAGGCCCTCGACGAGCTGCGGGAGGTGATCGCCGTGCTGCGCCACGAGGACACCGGGGTCATGCGCTCACTGCCGGACGTGCCGCGCCTCGTGGAGGAGGCGGTCGCGGCCGGGCAGAGCGTCCACTTCCGCGACGAGTCCGGCGCGCCCGGGCTGGCGCCGCTGATCGGGCGCACCGCGTTCCGGGTCGTGCAGGAGGCGCTCACGAACGCGCGCAAGCACGCGGCCGGCCAGCCGGTCACCGTCGAGCTGCGCACCGAGGGCGGGATGCTCGTCGTCGACGTGCGCAACCCGGTCGGCGAGGACCTGCCGGACCTGTCCGGCTCCGGCGTCGGGCTGGTCGGGCTCACCGAGCGGGTCGGGCTCGCCGGCGGCACGCTCGATCACGCCGTGACCGCGACGGGCGAGTTCCGGCTGCGAGCGGAGCTGCCGTGCCGGACGGTCTAGTGCGCGTGCTCGTGGTCGACGACGATCCATTGGTACGGTCGGCGCTCACGATGATGCTCGACGGCGCGCCCGGCATCGAGGTCGTCGCGGCGGTGACCGACGGCGACGAGGTGCCCGCCGCGCTCGACCGGCACGCGGCCGGCGTGGTGCTCATGGACCTGCGCATGCCCCGGGTCGACGGCATCCAGGCGACCCGCCGCGCCCGGGCGCGCCCGCAGCCGCCCGAGGTGGTCGTGCTCACCACGTTCGACACCGACGAGCACGTGGTGCGGGCGCTTCGGGCCGGGGCGAGCGGGTTCCTGCTCAAGGACACCCCGCCCGAGCGGATCGTCGAGGCGATCCGGCGCGTGGCCGCCGGCGACCCGATCCTGTCCCCGGCCGTCACCCGGCGGCTCATGGCCCGGGTCGCCGCCGACGCGGCCGCGTTCGAGCGGGCGCGCGGGCAGCTGGCGGCGGTGAGCCCGCGCGAGCGGGACGTGGCCGTGGGCGTCGCGCGGGGGCTGACCAACGCGGAGGTCGCGGCGGAGCTGACCATGAGCGTCGCGACGGTCAAGGCGCACCTGACGCACATCATGACCAAGCTCGGCCTGGACAACCGCACCCAGGTGGCGATGCTCGTCCACGACGCCGGCCTGGTCTGAGCGGGGTCTATGCTCGGCCGGTGCTGACGATGGACCGGCTCAAGGTCGGGTACGGGGACCGCGTCGTCATCGAGGAGCTGACCCTCGCGGTCGAGGCGGGCGAGGGCGTGGCCCTGCGCGGCCCGAACGGCATCGGCAAGTCGACGGTGCTGCGGTGCGTCGCCGGGCTGCTCGAGCCGGCCGAGGGCGAGGTCCGGGTCGGCGGCGAGCGCGTCGACGAGCGCGAGGCCGGCTTCCGCCGGGCCGTCGCGGCCCTCCTCGAGCCGCCCGCCTGGTATCCGGGGCTGTCGGCGCGGGAGCACCTGACGCTGGTACGGATGGCCAACGCCCCGATCGCCGAGGACTGGTTCGCCGACGGGGAGCTCGCGGCCCGGCTCGGCGTGGACGGGTTCGCCGACGCCTCGCCCGGCAGCCTGTCGTCGGGCCAGCGGCAGCGGCTCGCGCTCGCGATGGTGCTCGACCGCCCGAGCCGCCTGCTGCTGCTCGACGAGCCCGAGCGCCACCTCGACCAGGAGGGGCGGGCGACGGTCGCGGCGCTCATCGACGAGTACCTGGGCCGGGGCGGGGCCGCGCTGCTCGCCTCGCACGACCCGACGGTCACCGCCGGCTGCGAGATCATCGAGCTCGGCCTCGACTGGGCCGACGAGTGAACGTCCGCCGCTGGATCCGCAAGCGGCAGCGGGCCGCCGGGGACGCCTCCGACCGGTTCGAGACCATCTACACGCTCGTGCTGCTCGCGGCGATGGTCGGGTACATGATCTGGGCCCAGGTCGCGTCCGTCCTCAGCGGCGCGACGACCGCCCCGGCCGGCGTCCGCGAGGGCGTGGTGCTCGCCGCCGGGCTCGCCTGGGCCGCGGCGCTGCTGGCCGTGACCGCCGCGCTCGGCCCGCTGTCGACCTCGGCGCCCGCCCTGCAGTGGCTGTTCACCGCCCCGCTGGACCGCCGCCCCCTGCTCGTCCCCGCGGCCGCGCAGGTGCTCGGCCTCGGCCTGCTCGCCGGGCTGGCCCAGGGCCTGCTCACCCTGACGCTGTCGACGACCGGCGCCGGCGCCGTGCTCGTCGCCGCGATCGCCGGCGGGGTGCTCGTCGTCGGGGCCGCGGCCGTCGTGCAGTCCGCGAGCCGCCGCCCGGCCCGCCGGCTCACCGCCGCCGCCACGGTCCTCGCGATCGTCGCCGCCGCGGTCGGGGTCCTCTCCGCCGTCGGCACCCCGGTCACCGCCGTCGCCGCGACCGGCCCGTGGGGCTGGCCGCTGCTGGCCGGGCGGCACGCCTGGGTCGCGGCCCTCGTCGCCGCCGCCGCACTCGTGGTTCCCTTCCTGCTCTGGTACCGCCTGAGGTCCTACACCCTCGCCAACCTCGCCGACGCCGCCCAGAGCAGCGGCGCCGCCACCGCAGTGTTCGTGACCATGGACCCCGGCCTGGCCTCGCGCGCCGCCGAGGAGCGTCGCTGGCGCGGCCGCCGGCTCGGCCCCGACCGCCTCCCGCGCCTGACCGGGAGGCTCGCCGCCACCGGCCAGGACGCGCTGCTGCTGGTCCGCTCGCCGGTGCGCGTGCTGCTGGCCCTGGCGCTGGCCACCGTCCCGGTCCTCGCGACCGGCCTGCCCGTGTCCCGCTGGGTGATCGCCGCCGCGTGGCTGCTCGCCGGCGTGGTCGCGGCCGCCTCGGCCACCGCGAACGCCCGCCGCGACCGCGACGACCCGGCCCTGGCCCGGCTGCTCGGCCTCACCGACGGCCAGCTCTTCACCGGCCGCATCGCCGTGCCCGTCGCCCTGTGCACCGTCTGGTCCACGATCGCCCTCACCGCCGTAGGCGCCCAGGCCCACGCCGGCGGCCTGGCCGTGTGGGCCCTGCTCGGCGCGTGCGCGGGCCCGGGCCTGGCCGCGGGCGCCCTGCGCTCGGCACGGCGCCGCCAGGTCCGCCACGACATCGCCCCGCTGGTGTCCCCGGCGGGCACGATGCCCACGGGCCTGCTGGTCTGGCTGGCCGGCGGCGTGGACGTGGCGGTGCTGGCGCTGTGGCCGGCCCTGCTCGCGATCGTGACCCGCCACCCGGAGACGGCCCTGGCGAACCAGATCATCTTCTCCGCGGGCGTGCTGGGCGCCATGGTCGTCGCCGCCCGCCGCGCCTGACCCACACACCGTGGAAAGGAAGTCCGTGAGCACGAATGAAGAACCGCCGTACTCGTTCAACGGCCTGCACCACACCCAGTTGGCGATCCCGGCGGGCACCGAAGACCAGATCCGGGCGTTCTACGGCGGCATCCTCGGGATGGTGGAGCTTGAGAAGCCCGCGGTCCTCGCGGCCCGCGGTGGCTGCTGGTTCCGCAGCGGCGCCCTGGAGCTGCACTTCGGTGTCGAGCAGGAATTCGTCGCGGCCCGCAAGGCGCACCCCGGCCTGCTGGTCAGTGACCTCGACGCCTTGGCGAAGCACCTGACCGAGTCCGGTGTCGAGGTGGACTGGGACGACAACTTCCCGGGCCATCGCCGCTTCTACGCGTTCGACCCCCTCGGCAACCGGTTGGAGTTCCTCGAGCCGGAGCGGACAGCCCAGCCGATCACGGCTTCGGAGGTAGCGGCGTTGCGTTCGTAGGCGCGAGCGAGGCGCCACCGTCGGGCCGGCGCGCCGGCAGACGCGGATCGTTCTCAGACGTCTGCCAACGCTGTCCGGATACGCGCGCCCAGCTCGGCGAACTGCCGCGGTGCATACTGCTCAGCTCGCGCCGGGCGAGCCGTGTGCACCGCCCGGGGTCGGGATGGCCGCCGAGCGGAACCACTCGAGCCGTTCGACCAGCAGGTCCAGACTGCCCGGCTCGGCGAGGACTTCGAGCGGGAAGCTCGGGCGCAGCTCGATCTTGGCGGCGGGGATGGCGATGCCCGGCTCTGGATCTCCGGCCGGCCCCACCGCTCCCGCCGGGCGATCTCCTGGTTCATGGACACGCCGCTGGACGCCGGCTTCGGTCGCTTCTGCTCGAACGGCTTGTTGCTCAGCGACGCGTTGTAGCCGGTCAGCGTCAAGTTGCCGATCGTGTGCACCAGGCCGGCGTGGACCTGCCGCACCTCCTCGCCGGGCTTGAGGTCCGCGGTCGGCGCGGCCTTCCAGTGGCTCGTGAAGCTCTACGGCATGACGTGCTCGATCGTCAGCGTGCCGAGGTCCACTGGCTCCTTGTTGCCGCAGGACTCCTCGAGCCAGCGCAGGACGAGCGCGCGCTGGTTCGGCCGGCCGATCGGCGAGCCGATCGGCGGACCATATCGTGCCGGGAAACGGGCGGTGATCCACCGAACGATCCAGCGGTTCCGCGTCCTGGGCTGTCCGATGCGGTACAGCGGCATTGATCACGGCCGCCGCCGGGCCGCACAATGCGCGGCGTGGATGAGGCGGAGGTGTCGCCGCGGCGGCGGTGGTGGCGGGACTGGTCGAACTGCGATCTCAGCGGGTGCGACCTCGACTTCTGCGACGGCTGTGACGGGTGCGACGGCTGCGACTGCAACCCGTTCATGCTCGGCTCGCTGCTCACGCTCATGGCGGTCGCGGCCCCGACCCGGCCGCCGCGCGCCGCCACCAGCGGTCCCGGGCGCGCGGGCATGGCCGCCATCCGCGGCTACCAGCGCTTCCTGTCCCCGCACCTGCCGTTCCGCTGCCGGCAGACGCCGTCGTGCAGCAACTACGGCCTGGAGGCGGTCCGCCGGTACGGCCTGGTCGAGGGTTCCCGCCTCACCGCCGCGCGCATCAAGCGCTGCAATCCGTCGACCCCGCGGGGCACCGTCGACCCGGTGCCGTGATCGTTTCCGGTCACGCCCCGGGGGAGCACACTTGACGCATGACGCAGTTCACGACCGGGTTTCACGGCTATGCGCGCGCCGAGGTCGACGCGTTCGTGGAGAAGGCCAACGCGGCCATCGCCTCGGGCGAGCCGGAGCGGGTGGCCGAGGCCCGTGCGGAGGCGCAGGCGGTGAGCTTCAAGGTGTCCTTCCGGGGGTACGACCAGCCGGAGGTCGACCACTACCTGCGCCGCATCGCCAAGGGCCGCCCGGACGACCGCCCCTGACCGCGATGCTCGTCACCCGGCGTGATGGAGATTGACAGGCTCCGTCGCCGTCCGCATGATCTGGGTTATGCATCGCTCGACGTACCGTGGCGTCCTGCGCCGTTACGTCGACTTCCGGCGCACCGCGAGCGCGATCTGTCGCTGAGGCGATTCTCCGCGACCCTTTCCGCCCGCACAGAAAACGAGCCGGCCCATGCCCGATCCGCTCGATCTCATCCATCTGCGCACGCTCGTCGCGATCGCCGACTGCGGCGGCTTCCACCGCGCGGCGGCGGCCCTGCGCGTGAGCCAGTCCACGGTGAGCCAGCACGTCCGGCTGCTCGAGCGGCGGCTCAAGGAGCCGCTCGTGGAGAAGGCGGGCCGCGGCGTGCGGTTCACCGTGCACGGCGAGGCGCTGCTCGTCGAGGCGCGGCGCATCCTGGCCGTGCACGACGAGTCGCTGCGCCGGCTCGAGGTGGTGGCCGAGCGGGTGATCCTGGTCGGCTGCACCGAGCACGCGGCCGACCGGATGCTGCCGCAGCTGCTGGCCGCGATGCGCCACGGCTTTCCGGGCCGCTCGGTGCGCTTCCGCATCGACCGCTCGACGCAGCTGGCCCAGGGCGTCGCGCGCGGCACCCTGGACCTCGCGGTCGTGCTGGCCGGCGCGGAGCCGCTCGGCACGCCGGTCGCGCAGCTGCCCCTGCACTGGTACGGCGCGCCCCAGTTCGCCCCGCCCGAGGGCGACGACCCGTGGCCGGTGGTGGCCTTCGAGGAGCCGTGCGGGCTGCGGCAGCGGGCCCTGCAGGCCCTCGACCTCGACGGGCGGGTGTCCACGATCACGGCCGAGGCGACCAGCCTGGACGGCGTGGTCGCCGCGGTGCGGGCCGGGCTCGGCGTCGCGCTGCTGCCCAGCACGGGTCGCACCCCGGCCGGGCTGGTGGCGCTGCCCGAGCTGCCCGACGTCGGCACGGTCGGGCTGCACGTGGCGGCGCGCCGCGGCATCGACCCCGAGCTGGAGCACGCGGCGTGCGAGGTGAGCCGGGAGTTCTTCGCCTCGCCGCGGCTGCGCAGCGTGGCCTGACCGATCGCGGAAGCCGATCGGTGCACTGCGAGAAACCGTGCTGGTTTAATTCCGATCGGGTTAGTAGGCTTTTGAGCCATGCCCGTCGAGTTCATCAGCGCCATCAACGTCAACGGCAGCAACGAGGTCAACGGCGGCGGCGACCCGGCGCTCGACGTCGCGTTCCTGCGCCGCTACGCCCGGGTCCTCGAGGACGGCGGGTTCGACTACACGCTGGTGCCGTACAACTCCACCTTCCACGACCCGTTCACCGTCGCGGCCGCGCTCACCCAGTTCACCGAGCGGCTCCGGCCGATCATCGCGCTGCGGCCCAACACGATGTATCCGACCGTCGCCGCGAAGGCTCTCGCCACGCTCGACCAGCTCTCCGGCGGCCGGGCCGTCGTGCACCTCATCGCCGGGGGCTCGGACGCCGAGCAGGCGCGCGAGGGCGACCGGCTCACGAAGGCGCAGCGGTACGAGCGCGAGGAGGAGTACATCCGGATCCTGCGGCGGGTCTGGACGTCCACGGCGCCGTTCGACCACGCGGGCGCCTACTACAGCTTCGAGGACTTCGTCTCCGTCGTCCGGCCCGTGCACGGCACGATCCCGGTCTCCGTCGGCGGCTCCTCCGACGAGGCCTACCGCGTCGGCGGCGCCCTCGGCGACATCTTCGGCCTGTGGGGCGAGCCGCTGGCCGACACCCGGGCGCAGATCGACCGCATCGCGGCCGAGGCGCGCGCGGCCGGCCGCGCGGACACCCCGCGCATCTGGGTCACCTTCCGCCCGATCGTCGCCCCGACCGATGCCCTGGCGTGGGACAAGGCCCACCGCGTCCTGGAGATCCTGCGACGGCGCCCGAACGCCGGCCGCTGGGCGGCACCGGGCGGCGCCCCGCAGAACGTCGGCTCGCAGCGCCTGCTGGAGATCGCCGCGCGGCAGGATGTGCACGATCGCGCACTGTGGACGCCGACGGCCACCGCGACCGGCGCGGCCGGGGCGTCCACGGCGCTGGTCGGCAGCTACGAGACGGTGGCCGCGGCGATCCTCGACTACATCGATCTGGGCGCCGAGCTCATCTCGATCCGCGGCTACGACAACCTCAACGACGCGATCGACTACGGCCGGTACATCATCCCGCTTGTCCGCCAGGAACTGGCCGGCCGGTCGGCGGTGCCGGCGTGACCCGGTATGTGGTCATCGGCGGCGGGGCGGTCGGCGGGCTGCTCGCCGCGCAGCTGACCCTGGCCGGCATCCCGTCCGTCCTCGTCGCCCGGGGCGCTCAGCTCGACGCGATCCGCGCCGGCGGGCTGCGCGTGCGCCGCCCGCACGGCGACGACGTGGTGCCGCTCGCGGTCGCCGGCGGCCCGGACGAGGTGCGGCTGACCGCCGGGGACGTGCTCGTGCTGGCGACGAAGGCCCAGGACGCCGAGTCCGCGCTGTCCGCCTGGGCCTGGCGGCCGGTCCACGACGGCGGGCCGGCCGCGGACCTGCCCGTCGTGACGCTGCAGAACGGGCTCGCGACCGAGGAGGACGCGCTGCGCCGGTTCGGCCGGGTCTACGGCGCGACCGTCGCCGTCGCGGCCAGCTACCTCGTCCCCGGCGAGGTGGTGAACCCGTCCCACCCGGTGGTCGGCGTGTTCTGGATCGGCCGGTACCCGCGGGGCCGCGACGACGAGCAGGAGCGCATCGCCGCCGACCTGACCGCGGCCGGGTTCGGCGTGCACAGCGTGCCCGACATCACCGCGTGGAAGGCCCGCAAACTGCTCGGCAACGTGCGCAACGGCCTGGACCTGCTCGACGGCACCGACGAGGAGAAGGCCCGGGCCGGTGCGCTGCTGACGGCGGAGGCCGAGGCCGTCTACGCCGCGGCCGGGATCGTCGCCGCCGAGGCGCTGGGGGCCGCGTCCGTGCTCACCTTCGAGCCGGTGCCGGGCCACGTGCCCGGACGCCTGTCGACGTGGCAGAGCTTCGCCCGCGGCACGTCCAGCGAGGTCGACCACCTCAACGGCGAGATCGTCCGCCTCGGCCGCCGGCACGGGGTCGCCACGCCGGTCAACGAGCGCCTCCAGCGGCTGCTCGGCGCCCAGGCCGCGGCCGGACGCCCGCCCGGCTCCCATCGCGTCGCCGAGCTGCTGGAGGTTGCGGTCGGTGCCTGAGCTCGCCACCGACCGGTCGGGCTGGCGGCCGGACGGGCCGCCGCGCGCGATCGTGCGCGCCCGGACCGTGGCCGACGTCCAGCGCACCCTCGCCGAGGCGAACCGGGACGGCATCCCGGTCGTCACGCGCGGGGCGGGCACCGGGCTCGCGGGCGGCGCGGCCGCCGGGGCCGGGGCGATCGTGCTCGACGTGTCCGGCCTGAACCGCATCCTCGCCGTCGACCCGGTCGACGGCATCGCCCGGGTCGAGCCCGGGGTCGTCACCGCCGAACTCGACCGCGCCGCGGCCGAGCACGGGCTGTTCTTCGCGCCCGACCCCGGCAGCGTCGCCATCTGCACCGTGGGCGGCAACATCGCCACGAACGCCGGTGGGCTGCGCGGCGCGAAGTACGGGGTGACCCGCGACAGCGTGCTCGCGCTGGACGTCGTGCTGGCCGACGGCACGCTGCTGCACCTCGGCCACGACACCGTCAAGGGCGCCGTCGGGCTCGACCTCGTCGGGCTGGTCGTCGGCTCCGAGGGCACCCTCGGCGTCGTCGTCGGCGCGACGCTGCGGCTCCTGCCCCGCCCGCCCCGCACGGCCACCGCGCTCGCGCACTTCGCCTCCGTGCCCGACGCCGCGGCCGCCTCCGTCGCGCTGGCCGTCGCGGGCCTGCGCCCGGCCGTGCTCGAGCTGGTCGACGGCAAGACCCTCGGCGCCATCGACGGGCTGCGCGGCACCGATCACGCCGGGCGGGGCGCGGCGCTGCTGCTGGTGCAGACCGACGGCTTCGGCGCCGAGGAGGAGATCGCGGCCGTCGCCGGCGTGCTCGGCCGCACCGCGAAGACCGTCGAGACCACCGCCGACCCCGCGACCGCCGCCGAGCTGGCCGCCGCCCGCCGCGACGCGCTGCCGGCCATCGAGGCCGGGGGACCGGTGCTCATCGAGGACATCGCGGTGCCCCGGTCGCGGCTGGCCGAGGCGGTCGACGGCGTGCACGCGATCGCGGCCGCGACCGGCGCCGACGTGTACGTCTTCGCGCACGCCGGCGACGGGAACCTCCATCCGATCCTGCGCGCGGACGCCGGCGAGCCGCAGCGGGCGGCCGACGACATCTTCGCCCTCGCGCTGGCGCTCGGCGGGACGGTCAGCGCCGAGCACGGCGTCGGCCTGCTCAAGCGGGCCTGGCTGGAGCGCGAGCTGGGCCCCGGCCCGCTCGCGCTGCAGCGGCGCATCAAGCGGTTGTTCGATCCCAACGGCATCCTGAACCCCGGAAAGGCCATCTGACATGACCCAGCCAACGGTCCTGGTGAGCGTGGACGAGCTCGCCGAGCTGCTCCCGTCCGGCCGCGTGCGGCTGCTCGACGTGCGCTGGCGGCTCGGCGGGCCGCCCGGGCATCCGCAGTACCTCGACGCGCACATCCCCGGCGCCGTCTACGCCGACCTCGACGAGGACCTGGCCGCCCCGGCCGCGCCCGCGCGCGGCCGCCACCCGCTGCCCGAGCTCGCCGACCTGCAAGCAGCCGCCCGCCGGTGGGGCATCAACACCGGCGACACCGTCGTGGCCTACGACGACAACGGCAACCTCGCCGCCGCCCGCGCCTGGTGGCTGCTGCGCTGGGCCGGCCTCGCCGACGTCCGGCTGCTCGACGGCGGCCTGCCCGCCTGGCGCGCGGCCGGGCAGCCGATCACGACCGGCGAGGAGAAGCCCGAGCCGGGCGACGTCGTCCTCACCGCGGGCGCGCTGCCCACGGCCGGCCCGGACGACGCGGCCCGCCTCGTCGCCGGCGGCGGCCTGCTGCTCGACGCGCGCGCCGCCGAGCGCTACCGCGGCGAGCCCAACGCCATCGACCCGCGCCCGGGCCACATCCCCGGTGCGGTGAGCGCGCCGACGACCGCCAACCTCGACGAGGACGGGACCTTCCGCCCGGCCGGGGAACTCGCCGAGCGCTTCGCCGCGCTGGGTGTCACCCCCGGACGGGCCGTCGGTGTCTACTGCGGATCCGGGGTGACCGCGGCACACGAGATCGCGGCGCTGAGTCTCGCGGGCGTCGAGGACGTGGTGCTGTACCCCGGATCGTGGTCGCAGTGGGCGAAGCTGCCCGACCGCCCGGTCGTCACCGGGGCCGAGCCCCAGGGCGCGCCGCTCGTGCTGCCCGGCGAGGCCCACCGCCGGGTCGAGGGCGGCGCGGTCCTCGTCGACGTGCGCAGCGCGCCGCGGCGGGAGAGCGACGGCACGATCCCGGGCGCGCGGATCCTCGACCGCACGAGGGTCGCCGCCGAGATCGGCGTCGACGGGCCGGACACGCCGATCGTCGTCGTCTGCGGCTCGGTCGACGGCTCCCGGCCGGTCGCCGAGGAGCTGATCGCGCTCGGCTACACCGACGTGGTGCACGTCGAGGGCGGGTTCGCGGCCTGGGCCGAGGCCGGCCTGCCAACCGCCCCGGGGAAGACCTTTTAGGCCGCGTGGAGGCGGGCGAACGCGCTGCGGTGGAACACGAGCGGCGGGGTGTCCCGGTCGGCGTCCAGGGCGTGCACGCGCAGCAGCGCGATGTCGTGGTCGCCGGCCGGGATCTCGCGCTCGACGCTGCACTCCAGCCACGCGCAGGCGCCGTCGAGCAGGATCTCGCCGCCGCGGGTCGCCCGCCAGGTCACGCCGGCGAACCGGTCGCCGCGGCCACTGAGCTGCCGGCCCAGGTGGGCCTGGTGGGCGGACAGCACGCTCACCCCGAGCCGGGCCGAGCGGCGCAGCCGCGGCCACGTGCTCGAGGCGCGGCCGATGCAGACCGAGACGAGCGGCGGGTCCAGCGACACCGAGGTGAAGGAGCTGGCGGCGAGCCCCACGGGCACGCCGTCGACCAGCGCGGCCACCGCGGTCACACCGCTGGGAAAGGCGCCGAAGACGCGGCGCAGCTCGGCGGAGTCCATGCCGCAATCCTATCTCGCCGGTGTGATTTGAGATCGCGCCGATCGATCGGGAATCCCGGTCGGTGCCGAGTGCCGATTCGCATTGGACGTAGGGAGAATTTCCTATCAAGCTGATAGGTATGATAGGAGATGCCGAGCACGACGCCATTCCGTCGGCCGCCGCACCGGAGGCCGAGTTCATCAGCCTGTCGCACCTGAACCCGTCGACGGAGCTGAACCCGGTGCCGGGCCGCGGTATCGACCTGCCGTTCTTCCGGCGGTACGTCCGCGCGCTCGAGGATGCCGGGTACGACTACACGCTGCTGCCCTACGGGGCGGCCGGCGCCGACTCGTTCGTCGTCGCGAGCGCCGTCGGGCAGCTCACCGAGCGGCTCCGGCCGATCGTCGCGCTGCGGCCCAACACGACCTTCCCGACCGTCGGCGCGCAGAAGCTCGCCACGCTCGACCAGCTCACCGAGGGCCGCGCGGTGGTGCACCTGATCTCCGGCGGCAGCGACGCCGAGCAGGCCCGGCAGGGCGACTACCTGCCGAAGGAGCGGCGGTACGCGCGCACGTCGGAGTACATCGACATCCTGCGCCGATCGTGGACCGAGACCGCCCCGTTCAGCCACGAGGGCGAGTTCTACCGCTTCGACGACTTCGGCCCCGGCTTCGCGCCCTACGACGGCCCGATCCCGATCTCCATCGGCGGCCAGTCCGACGAGGCCTTCGCCGTCGGCGGCGCCCAGGCCGACATCTTCAGCTTCTGGGGCGAGCCGCTCGCCGACCTGCGCACCGAGATCGACCGCGTGCACGACATCGCGCGCGCGGCCGGGCGCACCACACTGCCGCGCATCTGGGTCACGTTCCGCCCGATCATCGACCGGACCGACGAGCTGGCCTGGCGGAAGGCGCAGCGGTACGTCACCCTGATCGCGAAGAACTTCGCCCGCTCCACCGCCGAGCCCCAGAACGTCGGCTCGCAGCGGGCCCTGGCCTTCGCCGAGCGCTCCGAGCTCTACGACCGGGCCCTGTGGACCCGCACCGCGGCCGTCACCAACGCGGCCGGCGCCTCGACCGCCCTCGTCGGCTCGCCGGAGACGGTCGCGGCCGCGATCCTCGACTACATCGACCACGGCGCCTCGCTGGTGTCGATCCGCGGCTACGACACCCTTGCCGACGCGGTCGACTACGGCAAGCACGTGCTGCCGCTCGTCCGCCAGGAGCTCGCGCACCGGCGCGCGACCGGGCGGCGCGGCACCCTGCAGGCCGAGCACCCCGGCAACTACGCGCCGGAGTACGCGCGATACGCCACGGCGGGGCAGCCATGAGCCTCGACCTCTCCGAGGAGGCGCTGGCCAAGGTCACCGCCGAGATCGCCGTCACCGCCGCGCAGTTCGACCGCACCGCCGAGCTGCCCTGGCCTGGCCTGTGGGCCGCCCACAACGCCGGCCTCCTCACCGCCTCGGTCGGGCGGCAGTTCGGCGGCCCCGGCGCCGGCCCGCGCGAGGTCGCCCGCATCCTCACCGCGATCGGCGAGGGCGACGCCTCGGTCGGCCTGCTCGCCGCGAACACCCTGCTGACCCACGCCGCCCAGGCCGCCGGCCCGACCTGGCCGGCGGAGACCTACGACGACCTGCTGCGGCGCTCGAAGGACGGCCCGGCCCTGGTCAACGCGATCCGCGCGGAGCCCGAGCTCGGCGCGCCGGCCCGCGGCGGGCTGCCGAAGACCACCGCGACCCGCACCGGCGGCGGCTGGGTGCTCAACGGCCGCAAGGCCTACGCCACCGGCGGCGCCGGGCTGGCCTACCACGTCGTGTGGGCGGTCGCCGACGAGCCGGACGGCGATCCCGATCGCCCGCGCGTCGGCCACGTCGTCGTCGCCGGCGACCGGCCCGGCATCACCTGGGTCGACACCTGGGACCACCTGGGCCTGCGCGCCTCCAACACGCACGACGTCGTCTACACCGACGTGCACGTGCCCGCGGACGCGTTCGTGGAGATCCCCCGCGGCCCCGACGGCGTGTACCGCGACCCGGCCGCCGCGGCCGGCCCCGGCAGCTTCGGCCACCCGGCGCTCTACATCGGCGTGGCCCGGGCGGCCCGGGCCACGTTCGCCGCCTTCGCCCGCGAGCGGGTGCCCGCGGCCCTCGGCCGGCCGATCGCGCAGACCGAGCGCATCCAGGCCGTCGCCGGCGAGATCGACCTGCAGATCGTGACGGCCGAGACCCTGCTGCACGGCGCGCTGCTGCGCCTCGAGGCCGGCGACCGCTCGATCCTGCCCGAGCTCTCCGCGGTCAAGGTGGCCATCGCGCGCGCCGTGATCGCCGCCACCCAGACCGCCGTGGCCGCGCTGGGCAACCCCGGCCTGTCCCGGCACCACCCCCTCGAACGGCACCTGCGCGACGCGCTGTGCATCCGCGTCCACCCGCCGCAGGAGGACACCGTCCTGCTGGCGAGCGGCCGGCGAATCCTGAACCCCGAGAAGGACTGATCTCATGCGCAAGCTGACACTGCTCGCCACCACGGCCGCCGCGGCGCTGGCCCTGGCCGCGTGCGGCGGCACGTCGCCGGCCGGCGACGGGGACGGCGGCGGCACCCCGAAGTCCGGCGGGACGCTCAAGGTGTCGTTCTGGCCCGACAACGCGACGCTGCCCTGCATCGACCCGTTCCAGGTGTACTGGATCGAATCCCGCTCCATCATCCGCAACTTCGCCGACTCGCTCACCGACCAGGACCCGAAGACCGGCGAGATCGTGCCCTGGCTCGCCACGAGCTGGCAGATCAGCCCGGACGGGCTCACCTACACCTTCAAGCTCCGCGACGGCGTCACCTTCGCCAACGGCAAGAAACTCGACGCCCAGGCGGTCGCCGACAACGCCGCCGGCTGGATCGCCACCGTGAAGGCGACCAACGGGGCCGCGTACGGCGCCTCCTACGTCCAGGGGCTCACCGGCGCCGACGTCGTCGACCCCGGCACCGTCGCGTTCCACCTCGCCAAGCCCAACTCGTCGTTCCTGCAGGCCACGTCGACCACCAACCTCGCCATCACCGACCCGGCCGAATACCAGCTGACCCCGGCCGAGCGCTGCACCGGCAAGGGAGTCGTCGGCTCCGGGCAGTTCGTGCTGGACCACTACACGGCCAAGGTCGAGACGGTGCTCACCAAGCGGGCCGGCTACGCGTGGGGCTCGGCCCTGGCCAAGAACCAGGGCGAGGCGTACCTCGACAAGGTCGTCTTCACCTACGTCGCAGAGGACAGCGTCCGCACCGGCAACCTCGTCAGCGGCGCGATCGACATCGCCTGGCCGCGCAACCCGTTCACGCCGCAGGACGAGCAGCTCATCCAGCGCTCCGGCGACAAGGTCGAGCAGCGCGCCCTGCCCGGCGTGGCCTACACCCTCTTCGCCAACACCGCCGACGGCAAGGTGCTCAGCGACCCGGCCGTGCGCAAGGCCCTCAACCAGGCCGTCGACCGCAAGACCTACGCGACCACCGTCTTCGGCGCCAGCTACCCGGTGGTGCAGGGCGCGTTCGACTCCACCACGCCCTTCTTCACCGACAAGTCCGCGAAGCTCGGCTACGACCCCGACGCGGCCCAGAAGACCCTGGAGGCGGCCGGCTGGACCGCCGGCCCGGGCGGCATCCGCACCAAGAACGGCGCCCAGCTCACCATCGACTACCCGATCACCAGCGCCACCCCCGGCGCCGAACTGTTGCAGGCCCAGCTCAAGAAGGTCGGCATCAACCTGAGCCTGCGCACCCTCACCACCGCGCAGACGACCACGTACCTGCCCAACGGCGACTACGACTTGACCGGCACCTACTTCACCCGGGCCGACCCCGGCGCGCTGCAGTTCATCCTCAACCCCGACGTCGCCAACTCCAAGGCCCTCGCCCGGCGCTCGGCCTCGCCCGACGGCATCGCGAAGATCCAGGCCCTGTTCGCCCGGGCGATCCAGAGCACCGACGCCGCCCAGACGAAGCAGGCCTACGCCGACCTGCAGGACTTCCTGCTCGACGAGGGCGTCACGTTCCCGCTGTTCGAGCGGGTGCAGAAGGCCGGCGTCAGCGGCAAGGTCCACGGCTTCGCGTTCACCTCGGAGAGCTTCCTCAAGCTCAACGACGTCTGGAAGGACTGACCCGGTGACCCGGTACGTCCTGGGGCGGGTCGGCCAGGCGGTCGCCGTGCTGTGGGCCGCGTTCACGCTGACCTTCGCGATCCTGTACCTGCTGCCCAGCGACCCGATGCAGCTGCAGCTGGCCGCGGCCGGCATCCAGCAGGACAGCCTGGACCCGCAGCAGCTGGCCGCGATGCGGCACCGGTTCGGGCTGGACGAGTCGATCTGGGCGCAGTACTGGCACCACCTGGCCGGCACCCTGCACGGCGACTTCGGGCTCTCGCTCAGCCAGGGCGTGCCGGTCACCGAGCTCATCGGCCAGCGCTTCGGCCAGACCCTGCTGCTGAGCGTGAGCGCGGCCGCGGTGTCCCTGGTGGCCGGCTCCGCGCTGGCCTACCTGGCGACGTTCGCCCGCTGGAACCCGCTGCGGATCGCCCTTACCCGGCTGCCCGCGCTCGGCGCCTCGTTCCCGCAGTTCTTCGTCGCCCTGTTCCTCATCCAGTTCTTCTCCTTCCAGCTGGGCTGGCTGCCGGCGACCGGCACCCAGGGCGCGGCGTCGCTCGTGATGCCGGTCGCCACCATCTCGGTCCTGACCTCCTCGGTGCTGGCGCAGGTGCTCATCAAGACCTTCGACGAGACCCTGCGCCAGCCCTACATCGCCACCGCCCGGGCCAAGGGCCTGTCCCGCTCGGCGGTGCACCTGCGCCACGCCTTCCGCAACGCCGCGCTCCCGGCGATGACGATCCTCGGCGTGATCGTCGGCCTCACCGTGACGAGCTCGATCGTCGTGGAGACGGTGTTCACCCGGGAGGGCCTGGGCAACCTGGCTCAGCAGGCCGTCCTTTCCCAGGACGTCCCGGTCGTACTGGCCGTGGTCACCATCGCCGCGACCATCTTCGTGCTCGTCAACCTCGTCGTGGACCTGATCTACCCGCTGCTGGACCCGCGCATCTCCTACACCAAGGGGGCCGCGCTGTGACCACGCAACTGCTGCGCAAACCGCTGTTCCTGATCGCGGCCCTCTACGTGCTGTTCGTGGTCATCTCGGCGTTCCGGCCGCGCTGGTTCACCGGCGCGGACCCCTACGACACGCACCCCGAGTCGGCGATCCTCCCACCGAGCGGGAGCCATCTGTTCGGCACCGACAGCTACGGGCGCGACCTGTGGACCCGCATGCTCTACGGCTCGCCGCTGACCATCGAGGCCACGCTGGTCGCCCTGGGCATCGCCCTCGTCGCCGGGCTCACCCTCGGCATCGTCGCCGGCTTCTTCGGCGGCGCCACTGACGCGCTGCTCATGCGGATCATCGACGTGCTGCTGGCCATCCCGGGCCTACTGCTCGCCCTGTCCATCGTCACCGCCCTGGGCTACGGCACCATGCCGGTCGCGGTGGCCGTCGGCGTCGGCATCGTGCCCGGCTTCGCCCGCACCACCCGGGCCGAGGTGCTGCGGGTCAAGACGCTGCCCTACGTGGAGGCGGCCCGCGCCGCGGGCGCGTCCTGGTCGCGGGTGCTGCTGCGGCACATCCTGCCCAACTCGTGGGGCCCGGTCGCGGTCCTCGCGGTTCTCGACGGCGGCGTGGCCATCATCGCCATCGCGTCGCTGAGCTTCCTCGGCTTCGGCGCGGCCCCACCGGCCGCCGAGTGGGGCACGCTCATCGCCGACGGCCGCAACTACCTCGTGACGGCGTGGTGGCTCAGCCTGCTGCCCGGCCTGTTCGTCGCGCTGCTCGTGCTCAGCCTGAACCACATCTCCAAGACCATGCAGGAGTTGACGCGGTGACCACGGACGCGCTCGTCGAGGTACGGGGCCTCGACATCGGCTACACCCGGCACCGGCGGATCACGCCGGCGGTCAGCGGGCTCGACCTGACCGTCGGCGCCGGCGAGATCGTGGCGATCGTCGGCGAATCGGGATCCGGCAAGACCACGACCGCCAACGCGCTCATCGGGCTGCTGCCGGCCAACGGGCGGATCACCGGCGGTTCCGCGCTGGTCGCCGGCGTGCAGATCGCCGGGGCGCGGGAGCGCACGCTGCGGCGGCTGCGCGGCTCGGTGGTCGGGCTCATCCCGCAGGACCCGATGGTCGGCCTCAACCCGACCAAGCGGATCGGCGCGCAGGTGGCCGAGGCGTGCGGGGCGGAGCAGGTGCACCACTTCCTCGACAAGGCCGGCGTGCCGGACCCGGAACTGCGGGCGCGGCAGTACCCGCACGAGCTCTCCGGCGGCCTGCGCCAGCGGGTGCTCATCGCGATCGCGCTGGCCGGGCGGCCGAAACTCATCATCGCCGACGAGCCCACCAGTGCCCTCGACGTCACCGTCCAGCGCCGCATCCTCGACCACCTCGGCGGCCTGGTCCGCGAGCAGGGCATCTCGCTGCTCGTCATCACCCACGACCTGGCCGTGGCCGCCGACCGGGCCGACCGGGTGGTGGTCATGCGGGACGGTCGCAAGGTCGACGAGGGCGAGCCGGGCACGATCCTGACCGACCCGCGGGTGCAGTACACCCGGGAGCTCATCGCCGCAGCCCCGCGGCTGGCCCACGGGGGCCGGGTGGAGGCCCGCTTCGACGTGCGCGGCGAGCCGGCGCCCGAGCCGATCCTGACCCTCACCGGGGTGCACAAGACGTTCGCCGTGGACGATCTGCGCCGCGGCCGGCGCGGCTTCAACGCCCTCGAGGACGTGAGCGTCACCGTGCCCCGCGGCCGGACCCACGCCCTCGTCGGCGAGTCCGGGTGCGGCAAGACCACGACCCTGCGCATCGCGCTCGGGCTCGAGGCGCCGACGAGCGGCTCGATCGTGCTCGACGGGACCGAGATCGCCGGGCGCGGCTGGAACCAGCTGCGGCCGCTGCGGCGCAAGGCCCAGCTCGTGCACCAGGACCCGTTCGCCGCCCTCGACCCGAGGTTCACCGTCCGGCAGTCGGTCACCGAGCCGCTGGTCGCGTTCAAGGTCGGCGACCGGCGCGAGCGCACCGCCCGGGCCCGCGAGCTGCTCGACCAGGTCGGGCTCCCGGCCGCGTATCTGGACCGGCTGCCCAGCGAGCTCTCCGGCGGCCAGCGCCAGCGGGTCGCGATCGCGCGCGCCCTGGCCCTGCGGCCGGACCTGCTGATGCTCGACGAGCCCGTCTCCGCGCTCGACGTCCTGGTACAGGACCAGATCCTGCGGCTGCTGGTCGAGCTGCAGCAGGCGCTCGGGCTGTCGTACCTGTTCGTCTCCCACGACCTCGCCGTCGTCGCCGACATCGCGCACACGGTGTCGGTCATGCGCGGCGGGCGGGTCGTCGAGGAGGGGCCGGCCGCGGAGGTCTTCGCGCATCCGCGGAGCCCGCACACCCGCGAGCTGCTCGACGCGGTGCCCGGCCGCGCGGCGGGCGTGCGTGTCTGAGCCGTGGCGGGCGCTGGCGGCCCAGTTCGCCGGCGCCCGCGCGCATCCCGGGCCGGCCGCCGTCGCCACCGTCACCGGGCTGGTCAACGGGGCCACCATGGTCGTCGGCGCGGCGGCCGTCGGCTGGGCCACCGACCACCTCGTGGTGCCGGCGCTGTCCGGCCGCCCGGTGCCGGCGTCGGCCTGGTGGATCAGCGCCCTGCTGATCCTGGGCATCTCCCTGGTCCGCTGGGCGACCATCTTCGTGCGCGGCGTCGCCACGGGACGGGTGCAGTACCGCGCCCAGGCCGACACCCGCCGCGCCGTGACCGGCCGCTATCTGCGCCTCGACCCCGACTGGCACCGCCGCCACCCGCCGGGCCGGCTCCTGGCCCACGCGGTGTCCGATGTGGATGCCCTCTGGTCGCCGATGCAGTTCGCGTACTTCGCCCTCGGCATGGTCTTCATGCTGCTGCTCGCGCTGGGGGAGCTGTTCGCCCGGGCCGTCGCCCTGGGGCTGGCCGGACTCGCCCTCGTGGTGCTCGTGCTCGGCCTCAACGTGCTCTACCAGCGCCGGCTCGCCCCGCGGGCCCGCGCCGCCCAGGCCGCCCGGGGTGTCGTCGGCACGATCGCCCACGAGTCGATCGAGGCCGGGCCGGTCGTGCGCAGCCTCGGGCTGGTCGCGGCCGAGGACGCCCGTTTCGCGCCCGCCGTCGAGGAGCTGCGGGGCGCGAACCTGCGTATCGCCGCCGTCGGCTCCGTCTTCGACCCGGTGCTGGAGCTGCTGCCGACCGCCGCCGTCCTGCTCGTGCTCGCGGTCGGGGCGCCCAGCGTCGGCGCGCTCGTCGGGGTCGTGTACCTCCTGATCACCATCGCCATCCCGCTCAACGTGATCAGCCGGTTCCTGTCGATGCTGCCCCTGTCCGGCGCCGGCCTGGCCCGCGTGCGCGCGGTGCTGGACGACCCGGGCGTGGACCGCTTCGGCGAGGCGCGGCTCGCGGGCACCGGCCCGCTGCGCGTCGAGCTGCGCGGGGCCGGGGTCACCCGCGACGGCCACCGGCTGCTCTCCGGCGTGGATCTCGTGCTGGAACCCGGGACGGTGACCGTCGTCGTCGGTACCGTCGGCGCCGGAAAATCCACCCTGCTCGGCCTCGCCGGCGGGCAGAGCCATCCGACCGCCGGCACGGTGCTCTTCGACGGCGTCGACGTCCGCGAGCTCGCCGAGGGTGTCGTGGCCGGGCACGTCGCCGTGGTCGCGCAGACGTCCTTCCTGTTCGCCGAGTCCGTCCGGGCCAACCTCGCGCTCGCCGGCCCGTTCACCGACGAGCAGCTCTGGGCCGCCCTGCGCCGGGTCGCCGCCGACGAGATCGTCCGCGGCCTGCCCGACGGGCTCGACACCGTCGTCGGCGAGCGCGGCGCCACGCTCTCCGGCGGCCAGCGGCAGCGCATCTGCCTCGCCCGCGCGGTGCTGCGCGAGCCGCGGCTGCTCGTGCTCGACGATCCGACCTCGGCGCTGGACGAGCGAGTGGAGCGCGAGGTGCTCAGCGCGCTGACCGGGCTGGAGGGCACGACGGTGCTGATGGCGACCAGCCGCCCGGCGGCGTCGGCGATCGCCGACCGCGTGGTGGTGCTGTCCCGTGCGGGGTGAGGGCTTCGCGCTCCTCGGCGGGCTCGCCCTGCTGGCCGGGGCCGGGCGGGTCGTCGCGCCGCTCAGCGTGCAGCACGCGATCGACGCCGGCCTGCGCCCGCACGTCGTCGGTCCCGCGGTCGCCGTCGGCGCCGCGGCGGTCGTGCTGGCCGGGACGGCGTCGATCCTGCTCAACCGGCGCCTGCACGCGCGGGTCGAGGGCGGGCTGGCGACGCTTCGCCGCGACGGCCTGCGCCGCGTGCACGAGATGGCCGCGAGCACCGCCGACCGGCTGCCCAGCGGTGACCTGACCACCCGGCTCACCAGCGACGTCGACCAGGTGACCACGTTCCTGCAGGGTGGCGGGGTCCAGTTCCTCACCAACGGCGCCCAGCTGCTCATCGCCACCGGCATCATGGTGGTGTACAGCTGGCGCCTCGCCCTGCCCGTGCTCGCCCTCGCCGCGCTCGTCCTCGGCGGGATGCTCGGCCTCCAGCGGGTGATCGCGCGCCGCTACGGCCGGGCCCGCCGGGACCTGTCGGCGCTGCAGACCGCGGTGACCGAGGCGGTCCTCGGCGCGCCGGTGATCCGGGCCACGGGCACCGCCGCCCGCACCCGGGACCGCCTCGGCGAGGCCGTCGACCGCGCCCGCGACAGCCTGGTGCACACGCTCGTCCCGCTGCACGCCAACGCCTCCCTCGGCGAGCTCGCGATCTCGACGATGACGGTGACCGTGCTGTTCGGCGGGGTCTGGTCGCGGCTCTCCCCGGGCGAGGTGGTGGCGATGGTGTTCCTCGTCGGCTTCTTCGTGCGCCCCCTGCAGTTTCTGGTGCAGAGCCTCGGCGAGGCCCAGAACGCGCTCACCGGCTGGCGGCGCGCGCTGGAGCTGGCGCGCACGCCCAGCGCCGCGGTCCGCGGCGGCGTCGCCCTGCCGCCGGGCGCGGTCGGTGTGTGCGTCGAGCGGGTCAGCGCCCGCTACGGCGACGGCCCGCTGGTGCTGCGCGACGTGACGGTCAGCATCGAGCCCGGCGAGCACGTCGCCGTGGTCGGGCGCACCGGCTCGGGCAAGTCCACGTTCGCGAAGCTGCTCACCCGCCGGCTGGAGCCGGCCGCGGGGACGATCCGGCTCGGCGGGGTGCCGCTGGACCGCCTCGACGACGCGTCCCTGGCCGGCCGGGTCGTCATCGTGCCGCAGGACCCGTTCCTGTTCGACGGCACCGTGGGCGAGAACATCAGGCTCGGCTGCCCGGCCGCGACCGATGCCGACGCGGTGCGTGTCCTGCACGAGCTGGGCGTCGGCGACTGGTACGCGACCCTGCCCGACGGCCTCGCCACCGAGGTCGGCCTGCGCGGGGAGCGCCTCTCGGTCGGAGAGCGGCAGCTCGTCGCGCTCGCCCGCACCGCCCTGGCCGATCCGGACCTGGTGGTGCTGGACGAGGCGACCTCCGGCGTGGACCCGGCCACGGACGCGGCGGTCCAGCGCGCCCTGGCCGCGCTGACCCGCGGCCGGACCACGGTCTCGATCGCCCACCGCGGCCTGACCACGACGACCGCGGACCGGGTGCTCGTCTTCGACGCCGGGCACCTGCTCTAGTTGCTCGCCGCGGTGAAGTTCGTTTTCGTGGCTCGATGGCGGGGCATCACGCGATGCATGGATATGCGCAGCCGGTGGCGGCCGAGTCTCGTACCGCGGGCGTACGCCGCGTTCGTCGTCGGCCTGCGGTGGCTCATCGTGGGCGGGTGGGCCGCGGCCGCGGTGGCGTCGGTGGTCTATCTGCCGGCCGTCGGGCAAGGCGGCAGCGACCTCGAACAGCTCGTCTCCGCCGACAACCCGGCCGTGCGCAGCGAGCTGCGCTCGTTCGACAAGTTCGGGTTTCCGCTGCTCAGTCGCGTCGCCGTGGTCCAGCGCAACGCGGACGGGCTGTCGCAGGCGACGCAGGCCGAGGCGGTCGAGCGGGCCAAGGCGGTCAGCGAGGGGACGTACGGGGACGTGGGCCCGATCCGGGCGGCCGTTCCGGTCATGAACACGCTCGGGCTGTTCCCGGGCTCGGCCGAGGACGGCACCACGATCGTCACGCTGCTGTTCACCGATCCGGACGTGAACTTCGCGGGGCAGGTCCAGGCGGCGGAGCGGTTCGTCGCGGCGCACTACGGCGCCGGCGACTCGGTCGTGGGCATCACGGGTTCGGTACCGGCCCGCGTCGAGCAGGCGCGCATCGTGCAGTCGTCGGTGTCGCGGCTGGAGCTGATCACGGTCGCCGCCGTCTTCCTCATCGTGGCGGTCGCGTTCCGTTCGCTCGTCGCCCCGCTGGTCGCGCTCGGGGTGGCCGGCGTCGCCACCCTGCTGACGCTGCACGTGGGCGGGGCGCTGGCGTTGCGGCTCGGCGTACCGGTGCCGCAGGAAACACAGCCGCTGCTCGTCGCGCTGCTGCTCGGCGTGGTCACCGACTACGTGGTGTTCTACCTCTCGGCGGTCCGGCGCGGGCTCGGGGCCGGCGAGACGAGGCTGGACGCGGCCCGGGCCGCGACCGCGCGGTTCACGCCGATCATCGCGGTCGCGGGGCTGACCGCGGCGGCCGGTACCGGTGCGCTGATCGTCGCCGGCTCGCCCGCCTTCCGCGCGTTCGGGCCCGGGATGGCGCTGGCCATCCTCATCGGCGCCCTCGTGGCCGTCACGCTCGTGCCGGCCCTGCTGGCGATTCTCGGCCGCGCGGCGTTCTGGTCGCCGCTGCGGCCCAGGGCCACGCCGCCGCCGCGCCCCGTCGGCGGGCGCTGGTGGGCGCGGCTGCTGACCCGCCGCTGGTTCGCGCTGCCGGTGCTGCTGCTGTGCACCGCCGGGCTGGTCGTGGCCGCGCTGCCGCTGCAGCACATCAAGCTCGGGGTGTCGTTCGTCGAGGCGCTGCCGAAGGACCGTCCGGCCCGGGCGGCCGCGACCGCCGCCGAGACCGGGTTCGCCGACGGGATCCTCTCGCCCACGGAGGTACTGCTGGAAGGCGACGCCATCGCCGGGCGCAAGGCCGAGCTCGCCCAGCTCCAGCAGGCCCTCGCCCGCGAGCCCGGCGTCGCCGCGGTGGTCGGCCCGACCACGCCCAACCTGCCCGAGGGCTACAACGTGTTCCGCTCGTCCGACGGCGCCGCGGCCCGCTACCTGCTGATCCTCGCCGACGAGCCGCTCGGGGCCCGGGCCGTGGCCACCGTCGACCGGGTCCAGCGCGACCTGCCGGGGCTGCTCGCCGCCGCCGGTCTCGACGGCGCCCGGGCGAGCCTCGGCGGTGACACCGCGGTGGCCCGGGTCATCGTCGAGCAGACCACCGACGACCTGGGCCGGATCGCGATCGCCGCGCTACTGGCCAACCTGCTGTTCCTGATGCTCTTCCTGCGCGCGCTGGTCGCCCCTATCGGGCTGCTCGCGTGCAGCGTCCTCGCGATCGGCGCCACGCTCGGCCTGACCACGTGGCTGTTCCAGGACGTCCTGCACGCGGACGGGCTCACCTTCTACGTGCCGTTCGCGGCCGCCGTCCTGCTGGTCGCGCTCGGCTCCGACTACAACATCTTCGGCATCGGGCCGGCCTGGCGCGAGGCCCGCACCCGGCCGCTGCGCGAGGCCCTCGCGCTGACGCTGCCGCACTCGGCCAAGGCCATCCGCACCGCCGCGTTCACCCTGGCGGTGAGCTTCGGGCTGCTGCTCATCGTGCCGCTGCGCCCGTTCCGCGAGCTGGCGTTCGCCCTGTCCGTCGGCGTGCTGATCGACGCGTTCCTGGTGCGGTCGCTGCTCGCCCCGGCCCTGCTGAGCGTGCTGGGCTCCACGGTCGCCCCGGAGCCGGAGGCGTTCGAGCGCGCGGACGTGCCCGTCGGCTGAGGTCCGCGCGCCGGCGCCTCAGCCGGCGGCGGCCCCGGGGGCCACGCCCGCGGTGCGGATCCGCTCCGGCCCGGCCCGCAGCGTGGCCCAGACCACCTTGCCGTGCGCGGTCAGATGACTGCCCCAGGCGGTGGCCGCGGCGGAGACGATCCGCAGCCCGTTGCCGCGCAGGGGCGGCATCGGGTCGGCGTGCTTCGGCCAGAGGCGCAGCTTCGGCAGCCTCGGCAGGTCGTCCTCCACGGCGATGTGCAGCAGCCCGGCGCCGCGGCGCGTCAGCGTCACGGTGAACGGGGAGCCCGCGTGCTCGACCGCGTTCGTCGCCAGCTCCGACACGATCAGCCGCGCCGGGTACAGCACCTGGGGCAGGCCCCAGGTGCGGCAGGCGTCATCGACGACGCCGCGCGCCTTCGCCGCCGCCCGCAGGCTCGGCTGCAGCACCAGGCGGGCCTGGCCGAACGGCGGGGTGTTCGCCATGAGGTGACGCAGCGCCGCGGCCCGGTCGGCGTGGACCGGAATGCGCCGCGCCACAGCGCTGTAGTGCAGCCGCAGCGCCTGCGCCTCCCGCGCGACGACCAGCAACGGGACCGGGGGCTGGTGCACGGCGCTCTGCTGCTCGGCCAGCAGCACCGACGCGACCAGCTCGTGCTCGGCGTCCACCAGCCCGGCCAGGTCGAGAATGAGGGCGCGCGGTTGCTGGGTGAGCGACTTGCGGACCGCCGCCATGAAATCGACCCGCAGCTGCCAGGTCCAACGACCTTTGGCGGCGATATCGATCACTGCCAGGTCGACATTCTCGCGCACGGTGATTGCTGTTTCCAGCATCTCGGCTTCCTGGTCGGTTGGCCGCCGGATTCCGCGGAATCCGATTGAATCGCTGCGCAGTATTCGCCGAATCGGGGGAGAACGTCGAATAGCTGATGCAAACACGTTCCGTGGTCGATGTCAATGATGCGGCCCGACCGTCTTTTCGGGTGGGGCTCGGGGCCCTAGGTGCTTCTGGTCCGGCGGCTGACAGGGCGCCTGACGTTCGATTTGTACCGGAAATTCGGGAGGCCAAATGTCCGTTCGTTCAATTCATGAATCGTACGTCTGAACGACGGCCGACGAGTGACTGATCCGGTCAGTTCCAGAAGCCCTCGTGGACGGCGGTGGCGCCGTGGAGCGGGACGGGCCCGTCGACGGCGATCGGGCGGCCGCCGCGGGCGAAGACCTCGCGGCAGGGCAGGTGCAGGGGTGGTACACCCTCCTCCTCCGCGACCATCGTGGCCAGGTCGGCCTCGGAGAGCGCGAACACCACCCGGCCGATGCCCGACCAGTAGATGGCGCCGGCGCACATCGCGCACGGCTCGGTGCTGGTGAACAGCGTGCTGCCGGCCAGCACGGCCCGCTCCAGCCGCCCGGCGAGCCGGACGAGGTTGGTCTCCGCGTGACCGGTCGGGTCGGCGCCGGTGACGACGCTGTTGCGCGCCTCGAGCACCGTGCCGTCCGGCGTGACGAGCAGCGAGCCGAACGGGTGGTCGCCGCGCTCGCGGGCCTCCCACGCGAGGGCGACCGCCCGCTCGAGGTGGGCCGTGTCAGCCGCCGAGATCCCGCTCATGCGACCTGACTCTACCCACCCCGGCGGGCGGCCGGTGACCCCGCGCCGCCGCGCTTATCCGGCGGCGACCTTCGCGACGAAATCGGTCGTGTACGTCTTGGCGAGGTCGACGGTGTCCTTCTTGCCCTTCACGTTCGGCGAGAACTGGCTGAGCACCTCGAGCACGTTCTTGGCGCCCTCCGCCTTCATCGCGCCGTCGCCGTTGAACATGCCGATGCTGTCGGTCACCGCCTGCACGTACAGCTGCGGATTCCCGGCCGAGTACTCGGCCGGCATCTTCGCCGCGATTTCGTCCGGCTGGTGCGCCTTGATCCAGCGCAGGGTCTTCACGAACGCGTTGGCCAGCTTCTGTACCGCCTCCCGGTGCGACTGGACCCACGCGCAGTCCATGTAGAGGGAGCTGGCCGGGTACAGCCCGCCGAGGGCCGCGCGGGTGCCGGCCTCGGTGCGCATGTCCAGCAGGATCTTGCCCTTGCCGGTGCTGGTCAGCTGGGCGGCGGTCGGGTCGGTGGTCATGCCCGCGTCGATGCCGCCGTTGTCGATGGCCGCGATGAACGTCTGCCCGGCGCCGGCCTTGACCGTCGTGTAGTCGCCGTTGCTCAGCCCGCCCTTGGTAGCCAGGTACTGCGTCAGGAAGTCGGTCGACGAGCCGGAGCTGGTGATGCCGAGCTTGCGGCCCTTGAAGTCGGCCGGGCTCTTGATCTGGTCGGCCTTGTTCGCGGCCACGATCTCGACCTCGCCGGGCACGTCGGCCAGCTGGACCACGCTGACGATGCACTTGCCCTTGGTCTGCAGGTCGATGGTGTGGTCGTAGAAGCCCACGACGCCCTGCACGTCGCCGGAGATGAGGACGTTCTCGGCGGTGGCCCCGGAGGGCTCGGTCAGCAGCTGCACGTCGAGCCCCTCGGCCTTGAAGTAGCCGAGCTGCTCGGTCAGCTTGGCCGGCAGGTAGATCACCTTGTCGATGCCGCCGACCATGATCTTCACCTGGGTCGGCGTCTGCGCCTGGCCCGTCTGGTCGGGCGCGGTGCCCCGGCAGCCGGCGAGGAGCAGGGCGGCACAGCAGACGGCCGCCGACAACTTACGCATGTGCGTCTCCTTGGGTGTGGGTTGGCGGGCGCCACCGCAGCAGCCGGCGCTCGAGCAGGGTCAGGAGCCACTCGGCGAGCAGGGCGATGACGGTGATGATGATCATTCCGGCGTAGATGCCGGCCGCGTCGAACGTGCCCTGGGCGTTGGCGATGAGCAGCCCGAGGCCCTTGTCGGCCCCGGCGTACTCGCCTACGACCGCGCCGATGAGCGCGAACCCGAACGCGGCGTGCAACGAGGCGAAGATCCACGACATGGCGCTGGGCACCACGATCGAGGTGAGCAGCTGGATGCGGGAGGCGCCCAGGATGCGGGCGTTGTTCACGAGGTTGCGGTCGACCTCGCGGGCGCCCTGGAAGGCGTTGAAGAAGACCGCGAAGAACACGAGCACGACAGCGGTCGCGACCTTCGACGTCAGGCCGAGCCCGAACCAGATGACGAACAGCGAGGCGAGCACGATCCGCGGTACGGCGTTGGCGGCCTTGATGAAAGGGGCCGCGACGTCGGCGACGAACCGGGCCCGGCCGAGCAGGATGCCCAGCAGCACCCCGCCGACGGCGCCGATGACGAACCCGAACACCGTCTCCTCGAGCGTGATCGCGATCTGCGTCCACACCGAGCCGAACGCGGTGCCCTTGGTGAACCAGTCGCCGAGCCGCTCCCAGATGGCCGACGGCTTGGAGTAGAAGAACGGGTCGATCCAGTGGGTCGCGGCCAGCTCCCAGGTGCCGAGCCATACGGCGACGACGGCGAGCCGGACCGCCCACATGACGAGCGTTCGGCGCTCACGCACGGCCGCTCGCCTCCGCCCGGGCTCGCTCGACCTCTTCGCGCAGGCTGTCCCAGATCTCGCGGTAGGTCTCGACGAAGGCGGGCGTCAGGCGGATCTCCTCGACGCGGCGCGGCCGGGGCAGTGGCACGTCGAAGATCCCCTTGACCGTCGCCGGGCTGGACGTCATGACGACCACCCGGTCGGCGAGCGCGATCGCCTCCTCGAGGTCGTGGGTGACGAACACGACCGCGGCGCCGGTGCCCTGCCACAGGCGCAGCAGCTCGTCCTGCATCAGGGCCCGCGTCTGGACGTCGAGCGCGCTGAACGGCTCGTCCATGAGCAGGATGCGCGGCTCGTTGACGAGCGTCTGGGCCAGCGCGACCCGTTTGCGCATCCCGCCCGAGAGCTGGTGCGGGTAGTACCGCTCGAACGCGGCGAGCCCGACCCGCTCGACCCAGACGGCGGCCCGGCCGCGGGCCTCGGCCTTGCCCGCGCCGCGGTAGCGGGGGCCCGCGGCGACGTTGTCGAGGACCGAGCGCCAGGGCAGCACGGCATCGGACTGGAACATATAGCCGACACCGTCGGGGATGCCGCGCACGGCGGCCCCGTCGACCTCGACCTCGCCGCTGGACGGCGGCTCCAGGCCGGAGACGAGTGACAGCGTCGTGGACTTGCCGCAGCCGGTCGGGCCGACGACGGCGACGAATTCGCCTGCCTCAACGGTGAAGGTGAGATCCCGGACGGCGGTGTGGGGTGTGCCACCGGCGCCCGGGAAGCGCTTGGTGGCGTGGCGCAACGCGATTACGCTCATGGCAGGGACGGTAGGGATCGGCGCGGCCGCCGCGAATCCTTGCGAGCGTTGTGGAGGCAGGCCGCGTAAGCCGCGTATTGCGCGTTTTGCTCACAGGGCCGATCGGGCCCCTCCGGCGGTACGCTCCCGTCATGTTTCGGCTGCGTTACGCCCCGTTCGCCCGGCAGGCCTTCGCCCTGCAGGCCGGCGTGCTGGTCGTCGTGGTAGGTGTCGGCTTCGCCCTCGTCGGCTGGCTCTTCGACGGGGAGCTGACCCAGCAGTACGGCACCCGCGCCCTCGCCGTCGCGCACACCCTCGCCGCCGACCCCGCGATCGCGGCCGCGGCCGCCGCCGACGACCCCGGGGGCGTGCTGCCCGCGCGGGCGGAGGCCGCGAAGATCGCCAGCGGTGCGCTGTTCGTGGTCATCACCAACCGCCGGGGCATCCGCCTGGCCCACCCGAACCCCGACCGCATCCACGAGCCCGTCAGCACCGACCCGTCGGAGGTCCTGGCCGGGCACGACACCATCAACGTCGAGCAGGGCACGCTCGGGCTGTCCGCCCGCGGCAAGACGCCCCTGCGCGACGCCGCCGGGGCGATCGTCGGCGAGGTCAGCGTCGGCTTCCGCATCGAGGACGTCCGCGAGAAGGTCGTTCGCGAGCTGGCGTTCGCCGCGCTCTTCGCCGGCGGCGCGCTGCTGCTCGGGTTCGTCGGCTCGGCGCTGCTGTCGCGGCGGCTCAAGCGGCTCACCCTCGGCCTCGAGCCGCACGAGCTCGCCGAGCTGGTGCAGGAGCGGGAGGCGGTGCTGCACGGCATCAGCGAGGGCGTCGTGGCCGTGGGCACCGACGGCCGTGTGTCGGTCTGCAACGGCGAGGCGGTGCGGCTCCTCGGCGACTCGGAGGGCGGCCTGGACCTGCCGCCCGCGCTGCGGGAAGCGCTCGATCGGCGCCTTCCGGTCGACAACGTCATCACCGTCGCCAACGACCGGGTGCTCGTCGCGAACTATCGCGCGGTGCGCCGCGACGACCGCGACCTCGGCGGGGTGCTCACCCTGCGGGACCGGACCGACCTGGAGAACATCACGCGGGAGCTGGAGAGCGTGCGCACGCTGAGCACCGCGCTGCGCGCCCAGCGCCACGAGTTCGCGAACCGGCTGCACGTCCTGTCCGGGCTGCTGCAGAACGGGCACAGCGGGGAGGCGCTGGAGTTCCTGCACGCCGTCTCGGACACCGCCGCCCCCGCGTCCGGGCGCACCGTCGACGACCCGTACCTGCAGGCCTTCATCGACGCCAAGAGCGCCGAGGCCGCCGAGAAGGACGTGCGGCTCGCGCTGGCCGACACCAGCTGGGTCGGCACCCGGGTCACCGCGCCGGTCGAGGTCACCACCGTGCTCGGCATCCTCGTCGACAACGCCCTCGAGGCCGCCCGGCGCGGAGCCCGCCGCCCCGCCTGGGTCGACGTGGCCCTGCTGGAGGACGGCACGACGCTGCACATCTCGGTCGTCGACTCCGGCGACGGCGTCCCGCCCGGCCTCGCCGAGCGCATCTTCGACTCCGGCGTGTCCACCAACGGCGAGGACGGCCGCGGCATCGGCCTGGCCCTCGCCCGGCAGGCGGCCCGGCGCCTCGGCGGGGACGTGCGCCTGGCCGGCGCCGTGCACGACGACCACGGCGCCGTGTTCGAGGCGCGGCTGCCCGCGGCCCTGCAGCCGGCGGCGAGGCCCGCGTGACGATCCGGGTCCTCGTGGTCGAGGACGACTTCCGCGTCGCCCGAGTGCACCTCGACTTCGCCCACCGCGTCGACGGGTTCGCGGTCACGGCGACCGCGCGCACCGCGGCCGAGGCCCGGCGCGTGCTCGCCGCGAAGCCGATCGACCTCGTGCTGCTCGACGTGTACCTGCCCGACGAGTCCGGCCTCGACCTGCTCGCCGAGCTGGCCGCCGACGCCATCATGCTCACCGCCGCGTCGGACGCCGCCACGGTGCGGGCCGCCTACGCCCGGGGCGCGCTGAACTACCTCGTGAAGCCGTTCACCGCCGAGCAGCTGGCCGACCGTCTCACGGCGTACCGGCACTACCGCGCGCTGGTGGCCGCCGAGCGCACGCTGACCCAGGCCGAGATCGACCGTTGCTGGCGCGTGCTGCACGACGGCGACCGCCCGGCCGCGCCCAAGGGCCAGTCCGCGGTCACCGTCCGGCTGGTGAGCGAGGCCCTGCGCGGCGCGGGCCGGCCGCGCACGGCCGCCGAGGTGGCCGACGAGCTCGGCATCTCCCGCGCGACCGCCCAGCGCTACCTGGCCGCCCTGGCCCGCGACGGCATCGCCGAGGTCCAGCTCCGCTACGGCGTCACCGGCCGCCCGGAGCACCAGTACCGCTGGGCCTCGGTCACTTCGAGCACATGAGCGCGAAGGCGTTCGGCAGCCGGCCCCGGAACGCGGCGGCGTCGAGGCCTCCCGCGCGCCAGAACGGCTCGGCGTACTCGGACAGATGCCGCACGGTCAGCCCCGCGTCGACGACGGCGGTGACGATCTCGCCGAGCGTCCACAGCCACACCGTCGCACCCTCGCCCGGGAAGGTGTCGCTGGCGTAGGTGCGCTCGAAGTAGCCGCGGTTCGCCCGGATCCGGGGCTCGTCGACGTCCCAGGTCCACAGTGGATGCGCCGGATGCTCCTCGTAGACGAACAGATGCCCGGAGGGCCGCAGCAGCCGCGCCGCGTCACGGGCCCACGCCTGGATGTCGGGCTGCCAGATGAGCGCGCCCTTGCCCGTGTAGACGAGGTCGGCGCAGCCGCTGCGCAGCGGTGCTCGCGGCGCGGCCGCGACCACGTACGCGCACGGCAGCCCGAGCGCGTCGGCCCGCCGCTGCGCCGCCCCGGCCGTGGTCTCGCTGTAGTCGACACCGATCACGCGCCGCGCGCCCCCCTGGACGAGGGCGATGTCGTCGAGGCCGTGCCCGCTCTGCAGGTGCACGACGTCGGGGGAGTCCCGCAGCAGCGGCGCGAGAAGCTCGGCCTCGGCCGGGAACAGCGACGAGCCGGCACGGGCCTGCCGCAGCAGGTCGTCGTGCTCGTCGACGTACTTGCGCGCGGCCTTCTCCCAGATCGCCCGGTTGGCCCGCGTCAGCGGATCCATGTGGTGCACCTCCTCGCCCGCGCCATGGTGAACGCTATGGAACGGAGATCAATCGCAGCGACCAACGCATGGAGAACCATCCATCATCTCGCAGCGTCGCCGCCAGCCTTTTTCCGTCCGGCGTGAAAGCGCCGCCACGGTAGTCGCCCCTCGCCACGCTCCGGAACAGTCCATCTTCCAGCGACCAGAGGCCCGAACTCCCGTTGACCTTGCCGGCGACGATTCGGTTCCAGGGAATTGCCACAGGGCATCACCAGCCCGAGCTCGTGATCGCTCATCGCCACAAGCGCCTTGATCGAAGGATGCTCCTCGGCCGGACGAAGGCAGTCGGGCGATTGAACGCGTCGACCTGGTCTGCGGCCGATCGCCGTCACCAGGTGACCGGGAACGCCTCCATCCCCGCGTTGAACCGCTCGTTGCGCCACGCGATGTCCGTGACCGGCACCGCCGGCGCCAGGCCGGGGAACCGGTGCAGCAGCGACCCGATCGCCACCTCGATCTCCATGCGCCCGAGCGCCCCGCCCAGGCAGAAGTGCGCCCCGTACCCCTGCGACAGATGCGGATTCGGCGAGCGCCCGATGTCGAACACGCCGGGCTCGGCGAACTGCCGCGGGTCGCGGTTCGCCGCCGCGGGCAGGGCCATCACGCAGTCGCCGGCGCTGATGCGGACCCCGGCCAGCGAGACGTCCTCGAGGGCCGTCTGCACCCGGAACATGTTGCTGTGCACCGAGTACCGCAGCATCTCCTCGACCGCCCCCGGCATCCGCGACGGGTCCGCGCGCAGCAGCGCCAGCTGGTCCGGGTGCTCGAACAGGGTGCGCAGCCCGGAGGCGATCGAGTTGATCTCCCGGCCGCCGCGCAGGACCGTCGCGGCAAGGTCGGCGATCTCCGGTGTGGAGAGCGGGGTCGCGAGCCACGCCGACACGAGGTCGTCGCCGGGTTCGGCGCGGCGCGCGTTCACCAGGTCCTTGAAGTAGGCGTCCAGGGCCGCCTGCGCGGCGCGCCCGGCGGGGGAGTCGAAGGCGGTCACGGACAGGATCGCCGAGGCCCACTCGTCGAAGCGGCGCTCGTCCGTCGCGGGCACGCCGAGCAGCTCGCAGATCACGAGCACGGGCAGGGGCTTCACCAGCGCCGTCATCAGGTCGGCCGGGCGGCCCCGCGCGACCATCGCGTCCAGGAGCCGGTCCGTCAGCGACCGGACCCGCGGCCGGTAGCCCTCGACCGCGCGCGGACCGAAGGCGCGGGCGGCCACCCGGCGCAGCGACGCGTGGTCCGGCCCGTCGCTGCGCAGCGTTCGGCTCCCGGGCGGGCGCCCGTTCGGGCAGGCGGCGACGGTCCCGGACGGCCCGTTGCCGAAGCGGGCGAACCGCGGATCGGCCAGCACCGTGCACACCTGCTCGTAGCCGAGCACCAGCCAGCACGGGCGGCCGTCGGGGAGCCGGACTTGGCTGACCGGCTCGTCCACGACCATGCGGAGCACCTCGTCGGGCAGCCGGCCCCGGAACGGCTCGAACGGATAGTCCCTCATCGCGTGCGCAGTACCTTTGCGATCATCGCCGGGCTGGTCAGCGCCGCCGGGTCCATGATCAGGTGCTGGACCGAGGTGAAGACCCGCCGGACGTCCGGGTTTCGCATGGACGCGAGCTGGACGCGCCGGGCGTAGGCGTTGAGCAGCCCGGCCCCGAGCGGCCGGGCGCCCTCGGTCTGCGGGTAGGCGAAGTCGCCGCCGGAGGCGAACCGCCACGGCGTCGCGACGATCCGCGCCGCCCGCCGGAAGTAGTCGAGGCTCAGCGCCGCCGTCACCGCGGTGTGGCGCTCCAGCAGGTCGCCGAGCTCGACCGCCTCGACGGCAGCGCAGGTCATCCCCTGGCCGTAGATCGGGTTGAAGCTGCACACGGCGTCGCCGAGCGCGAGATAGCCGGCCGGGACGCCGCGCAGCCGCTCGAAGTGGCGGCGCCGGCTGACCGGGAGCGTGCACACGGTGAGGTCGCTGAGGGCCTCGCCGTCCGCCACGATGCTCGCGAGGCCGGGGTGCGGCAGGGCGGCGGCGTGCGCGGCGAACGCCGTCTCGTCGCGCGGGAAGGCGTTGTGCCAGCCGCCCAGCGACACCACCCAGCGATCGCCCTCGACGGGCAGGGCCAGCCCGGCCCGCAGCTGCGCGGGCGGGTCGGGCAGGGCGAACGCGGCCCGCGCGTCGCCGAGGTCGTCGGGCCGGCGACGGTACAGCCGGGTCGCGTAGCCGACGCCGATCTTCATCTCGGTGACGTGGGGCACCGGGTGGCCCAGGTCCCGCAGCCACTGCTGGGACCGGCCGCCCCGGCCGCTGCAGTCGGCCACGAGGTCGGCGGCGAGCACCGTGTCGTCGTCGAGCCGTACGCCGGCGATCCGCTCGCCGTCGCCGACGAGGGCGGCCACGGCGACCCCGGTGCGCAGCTCGACGCCGGCGAGCGCCCGCACCCGGCGCCGCACGGCGCGTTCGAGCAGGGGCCGGCTCGCCGTCACGAGCCGCAGCTCGGTGCGCACCCGCGGCCAGATCGCGCCGAAGCGGGAGAAGGCCAGGCCCAGGCCCGGATCGAACTCGGCCGCGCCGGCGGCCACGAGCTCGGCCATGAGGCCGGGGAACAGCGCGTCCAGGGCCCGCTGCCCGGCGACGAGCAGCACGTGCCCGTGCCCGCCCTGGGGCACGCCCCGGCGGGGTTCGGTGTCGTCGGCGAGCTCGTCGCGCTCGATGACGACGACGCGCTCGAAGTGCCCGGCGAGCGCGCGGGCCGCGGCCAGCCCGGCCAGGCTGCCGCCGATGACGACCGCGCTCTCGTGTCTCATAGGAGCCCTTTCATAGGAGTCCCTCGGCGTGTGCGCGGAGCAGCCGGTCGCGCTGCGTGGGGTACTCGAATCCGGCCGCCGCGGCCACCTCGCGGGCGGCCCGGTCGAAGACCTCGACCGAGGCTCGGAACGCGCGCAGGGCGTCGGCGCCGTCGAACCGGCCGAACACGCCGTGCACGGCCTCCCACAGCGGCGGCGGCAGCCAGCCCGGCATGCCCCGGCCGAGCCCGTGGCCGTCGACCCGATGCCCGCCGACCGTGATCGCGTGCCACTCCAGCAGGCGCAGCAGCCGGGTCTTCGCCGTCCAGTCGCGGGACTTCACCGCCCACAGCTCGCCGCGGGCGACGTACTTCGGCACCCGCAGGACCTCGACCCAGAACCCGTCGGCGAGCCGCCGGAACTCGTCGTGGGTGAGCGGCCCCGGCTCGGGCATCGCCCCGCTGGGCGCGGGCAGCCCGCGGGTGCTGCCGTCGCGGTCCAGCAGGACCCGGTAGCCGCGCTCCCACACGCGGCTGAGCTTCCCGGCGGCCACCATGCCGCCGATCCGGCCCGGGTCGACGATGCTGAGGTCGACGGCGAGCCCGCCCGCGTAGACGAGGCTCCACACCGGCAGGGGGTCGAGCGAGTGCGCGGCCCACACCTCGCCGAAGTCCCGCCACCACGCCCCGGCGAGCAGCTCGGGCGTCACGGCGGCGAAGGTGAGCTCGATGTCCACATCGGACTGCTCGTCCACGCGCGCGTCCGGCTGGGCGAGCGAGCCGAAGAGCACGACCGCGCGCACCTCCTCGCGCGCCCGGCACCAGCCGAGGACGCGCCCGATCAGCTCCTCCCGCGGGCTCACCATGTCAGCGGCAGCGCCTGGACCTGGCGCACCACCAGGCCCTCGACGAGCTTCACCTCCGACTCGGGGATCGCCATCCGGACCTCCGGCATCCAGCGCACGATCCCGGCCAGGGACTCTTGCAGCTCCATTCTTGCCAGGTGTACTCCGATGCAGTGATGAATCCCGATGCCGAACCCGAGGTGCGGGTTGCTCGCCCGGTCCACGTCCATCCGGTGCGGATCGGCGAACACCTCGGGGTCGCGGTTGGCCACCATGAAGGCGAGCAGCACCACGCCGCCCGCCGGGATCGTCACCCCGCTGAGCTCCACGTCCTGCTTGGTGACCCGCGGCAGCATCACCCCCGTGACGCCGATCTGCATGTAGCGCGACAGCTCCTCGACCGTCTTCGGGATGTCCTGCGGGTTCGCGACGACCCGGTCCCAGAGGTCGCGGAAGTGCATCAGCGCCATGAGGAACAGGTTGATCTGGTTCGTCGTGGTCTCGTGGCCGCCGATGAGCAGCCCGATGCAGACCATGAGCATCTCGCGCTCGGTGAGGTGCCCGTGCACCTCCTGCGCGATGATCAGCTCGCTGATCAGGTCGTCGCCGGGCTTCGAGCGCCGCGAGTCGATCAGGCCGGCGAACCCGTCGACCGCGGACTTCGTCCGGGCCGGATCGCGGTTCCAGTCGCCGACCATGATGTCTGACCACTCCTTGCACTTGCCGCGGTCCTCCACGGCGATGCCCAGCAGCTCGCTGATCACCCAGATCGGGATCGGCGTCGAGAAGTTCGCGACAAGGTCCACCGGGCGCGGCATCGTCATCATGCGCGAGAGCAGCTCGTCGACCATCGCCCGGACCGCGGGCCGGATGCGCTCGACCCGCCGCGGCGTGAACGCGTGCGCGACGAGGCGGCGCATCCGGGTGTGCTTCGGCGGGTCCATGCCCATCAGGGACTCGGTCTCCAGGCCGCCCAGCTCCGCGACGGGCGTCCGCGAGGCCTTGTTGATCTCGCGGCTGAACCGCTGGTAGTCGGTGAGCACCGTGTGCACGTCGGCGTAGCGCGACACGAGCCACGCGGGCGTGCCGTCGGCCATCCGCATCTCCACCACCGGCCGGTCGCGCTGCAGCTCGACGAGCTCGGGGAGCGGCTGGTAGAGCGAGGGCGGCTCGGGCAGGGGGAACGGGATCGGTTCAATCATGGGCCCTCTCCAGGTGTCGTACCGGTGCTGTGCGCGCCAGCCGCGTCAGGTGCCCGGCGACCTCGGCCGGCGCGGGACGGGCGTCGTTGCGCCGCCGCAGCCGCGCGGCCGCCGCCCGCCGGAGGGGGTCGCCGATCAGCTCGGTCACCGCGTCCCGGATCGCGTCGGGCCGGGCCCGCTCGGCCGGGAGCGCGGCGCCCACGCCGGCGGCGACGACCCGCTCCGCGTTGAAGTGCTGATCGCCCACGCGTGGCAGGACGAGCTGCGGCACCCCGCACGCGACGGCGGTCATCGTGGTGCCGGCCCCGCCCTGGTGCACGACCGCCGCGCAGGTCGGCAGGAGCAGGTGGTGGGCGAGGCCCGGCGCCGCCCGCACGTTCGGCGGCAGGACCTGGCCCGGTTCCGGCTCGACGGTCAGCACGAACTCGGCGTCCAGGTCGGCGAGCGCGGCGACGGTCGTGCGCAGGTCGAACGCGGCGAATCCGAGCCGCGGCATCAGGGTCCCCTGGGAGAGCGCGACCCGCGGCCGGTCGGCAGGCCCGTGCAGCCACCGGGGGAGCACCGCGACGCCGTTGTAGGGCACGAACCGGACCGGGCGGTGCGGCCCGGCGAGCGGCACCTGCAGCGGCGGCGGGCACGGGTCCAGGGTGAGCGTGCCGGTCAGCGGCACCTCCGGCGGCGCGACGCCGTAGGGCTCGGCGAGCGGGCCGAGCACGGCGTCGCGGTCGATTGGCAGCGCGAAGTCCGGCCCCCACAGCACGCGCACGGACGGCACGCCCAGCGCCGCGGCGGCCACCGCGGCCCCGAGGTTGTTCTGCTCGTGCACCACGAGGCCGGGCCGGAACCACCGGCCGAAGGCGACGAGGTCGGGCAGCATGGTCGCGGCGTAGGTGTGGGCGACCCCGCCGACGGTGACCGAGCGGGGCAGCGCGCCGCCGGCCGGGCCGCCCCTGGGTTCGTCGCCGGTGTCGTCGCGGATGGGCGCGACCTGGCCGGTGGCCACGGTCGCGAAGTCGAGCCGCGCCCCGACCGGCACGGCCGCCAGCCCGACGCCGGTGACGGCCTCGGTGAGGTCGGCCGGGCAGGCCACCCGCACGTCGTGCCCCGCCGCCCGCAGCGCCCACGCGTGCGGCACGAGGTGGTTGAGGTGCGAGCGCCAGCCCCAGGTGACGACGAGGATCCTCATCCGGCCCTCGCCACGGCGAGCAGGCGGTCGTTGCCGGCCTCGTCGCCGACGGTGACCCGTACGCCGACCTCCGGGAAGGCCCGCACGAGGATGCCGGCGGCCGCGCAGCGCCGCGCGAAGGCGTCGCTGCCGGCGCCGAGCGGGAGCCAGAGGAAGTTGGTCTGCGTCGGTGCGACCGGGAGCCCGGCCGCGGCGAGCGCGGCGGCCAGCCGGTCGCGGACGGCGACGAGCTCCGCGCAGCGGCGGGCGCACTCGTCGAGCGCGCCGGGCTCGAGGCAGGCGAGCGCCGCGACCTGCGCGAGCCCGCCCGGGTAGAACAGCACGCCCGCCATCCGGGCCGGCCCGGCGATCCGGGGCGGGACCACGGCGTACCCGACCCGCAGCGCGGCCAGGCCGTGGGCCTTGGAGAAGGTGCGCACGACGCAGACGTTGTCGTGCGCGCGGCGCAGGGCCAGGCCGTCGGCGTAGTCCCCGTCGGTCACGTACTCCCGGTAGGCCTCGTCGATGATCACGACGACGTCATCCGGGACCCGGGCCAGGAAGGCGGTGATCTCGGCGTGGGTGAGCACGGCGCCGGTCGGGTTGTTCGGGTTGCACAGCAGCACGCACCGGGTCCGCTCGGTGACCGCGGCGGCCATCGCGTCGAGGTCGTGGGTGAGCCCGGCCAGCGGCACCGCCACCGACCGGTTGCGGAGGTTGGCGGCCATCAGCGGGTAGCCCTCGAACGACAGCGCCGGGTGGACGATCTCGTCCCGGCCGGGGTCGAGCGCCTGGATCAGCAGCTGGATGAGCCCGGCGGACCCGGGCCCCAGGACCAGCTCGCCGTCCGGCACGTCGAGGTGCTTCGCCAGCGCCGCGACGAGCTCGGCCGACCGGAAGTCGGGATAGCGCTGCAGCCGGGCCGCCGCCTCCCGCACCGCGTCGAGCACGGCCGGAATCGGCGGGAACGGAGACTCGTTCATCGACAGGTCCACAAGTCGCCCCTCTCCTTGCGGCCGGGGCCACCGACAAGGTATTGATGATGGTCAAACAGTTGGTCACCCTGTCGACGGCCCCGACCGAGGACGGAACCCGCGCCATGAACATCGTCATCGAACCCGGCGCGGGCGCCCTCGGCGCCACGATCGGCGGCGCCGACCTGGAGCAGCTCACCGACGAGGGGTTCGGCGAGATCAAGCGGGCGCTGCTCGAGCACCTCGTCGTCTTCATCCGCGGCCAGGAGCACATCTCCCCGCAGGCGCACATCGCGTTCGGCAACCGCCTCGGCCGCGTCGAGCCGCACTCGCACCTGCAACGGCTCGACGGGCACCCGGAGATCGTCGTCATCGACTCCGAGCGCGGCGGCAAGGTCGACGTCTGGCACACCGACATCACGTACAACCAGCACCCGCCGCTGGCCTCGGTGCTGCGGCTCGTCCGCGTGCCGGGCCGGGGCGGCGACACCATGTGGAGCAACCAGTACCTGGCCTACGAGCGGCTGTCCGCGCCGATCCGCGACCTGCTCGACGGGCTGACCGCGATCCACAGCCAGCCCGGCAACGAGACCACCCGGCGGGCCGAACACCCGGTGGTCCGCGTGCATCCGGAGACCGGGCGCAAGGCCTTGTACGTCAACCGGCTCTTCACCTCGCACATCCCGCAGCTGAGCCGGGGCGAGAGCGACGCCCTGCTCGAGTACCTCTTCGCCTTCGCCGAGCGCCCGGAGCTGACGTGCCGGCACCGGTGGCGGCACGGCGACATCGCGGTCTGGGACAACCGCGTCACCCAGCACTACGCGCTCAACGACTACGACGAGCGCCGGGTCGGCCAGCGGGTCACGGTCTTCGCGGACGAGCCGAAGGGCGGCCCGCCCCGCTGGCCCGTCTACCGCCCGGCGCCCGGCCAGCGGTACTGGCCGTCGCGGGTCAACGCGCGCGAGCAGTACTGAGCTCATGCCGGGCCTCCGAGGCCCCCGAGGCCCCCGGCCACCGCGGCGAGGGCCCGCAGCGCGAGACCACGGGTGATCGCGCCGTTCGGGTAGTACATGTGGTGGCGGATGTAGGCGCAGACCCGGCTCGCGGGCCAGCCGCCGTCCGGGCGCTGGGCGTCCAGCAGCCAGTCGGTGCCCCGCCGGATCGGCTCGGACCCGGGGTCGACGCCGGCCGCGAGCAGGGCCGGCAGCGCCCACGCGGTCTCCTCCACGGTGCCCGCCGAGCCGTCGCCCGCGCCCCAGGAGCCGTCCGCGCACTGAGTGGACAGCAGCCACCCGGCGGCAGCCAGCGCCACGGGGCCGTCGCCGCGCCCGGCCAGGGCGAGCGCGCCGAGCACCATCGCCGTGCCGGAGGTGTGGTCGCGGTACCACAGATTCTCGAACGTGCCGTCGGACGCCTGCCGGCTCTCCAGCCAGTCCAGGGCCGCCCGCACCGCGGGGTCGCCGGCCGGCCGGCCGGACTCGAGCAGCGCGACGACGCCTTGGGCGGTGATGGCCGGGCAGGGGCCGTCGTTGGCCAGCCGGGTGTTGCGCACCCACAGGCTCCACGAGCCGCGGGAGTCCTGGCGGCCGACCAGCCACGCGAGCCCGTCGCGCAGCACCGCGTCGCGGTCGCGGCCGGGGAAGCCGGCCAGCGCGGTCAGGATCTCGGCGGACTCCAGCGTGACCGGCCAGCCGTGCGCGTCGGAGAAGCTCCACCCGCCGGCCGGGCAGTCCAGCACCGTGAACGCGTCGCGCTGCCGGGTGCGGTGGAAGAGGTCGCGGGTGCGGGCCAGCCGCGGGTCGGCGCCGTAGCCCGCGGCGATCAGCCCGGTCGACGCGAACGCCGAACGGGTCAGGTCCAGGTTGGCCACGGCGTCCCAGGAGCCGTCCGCCCGCACCGACCGGCGCAGGAACCCGGCGATCGCGGTGACGATGTCCGGGGCCAGCCCGGCGTGCGCGAGGCCGAGACACACCAGCGCGGCCGGCCACGGGTCCGCGCTGAACGCGCCGGTGCGGCGCTCGTGGTCGTGCACCGCGGCGAGCAGGCGCAGCGCGGCGGGCACGGCCGCCCGGTTGGTCAGCCGGCGCACCGGACCGGGCGGGTCGGCGGCGGCCTGCATCAGGGCCAGCCCGACGAACGGCGCGGTCCGGAACGACACCCGCCGCCGGCGTACCGGGTCGGCCAGCACCACCTCGAGCGGGAGGCGGCGCAGGCTCCCCGCCGGTGCGAACCCGGCGAGCACCTGGAACTGCGCGCAGAGGTGCGCGACCGCCGGGTCGGTCACCGCCTCGACCCCGCCGAGCGCGGCCAGCGCGGCCTGTCCGGCCTCGACCGCGGCGGCGCTCGTGTCCGGCGCGACGATGTGCAGGGCGGCCGCCGCGACGGAGGTCGCGACCGCCTCGCTGCCGGCGCCGACGACGCCGCCCCAGCCGCCGTCGTCGTGCTGCACGCCGCGCAGCCAGGCCGCGCCGGCCGCGACCAGGTCGGCCGAGCCGGACGGTTCCGCGGCCCGCAGGGCGGTGATCGCGCCCGCGGTGCCCAGGATCGAGGCGGGCGGGTCGTCGCCGAAGGCCCCGTCGTCGCGCTGCCGGCGGAACAGGTCCTCGGCGCCGGCGGCGATGGCCCGGCGGACGCGTTGCGGGCGCGGGTCAGACATCGGCCGTCCATTCCGCGGGCCGGTCGGCCGGCCCCAGCTCGTACCATGTCCGCATTCGGCGCTGCGTCCACCAGGTCAGCGCGGCCATCGGCACGAGCAGCGCCACGGCCGTCGTCGCGCCGAGCCCGAGCCCGACGACGGTGGCGGCCAGCCCCAGCCGCTCCAGCACCAGCACCTCGTGGGCGCGCAAAGCGACCCGCACCGGCAGCGCCCGGCGCCGGGGCACCAGCGGGGCGAGCGCGACCGCGCCGGCGGCGGCGACGGCGGCCAGCGGCAGCAGGTGCCCCGGCCCCGCGCCGATCGCGGCCGCGACCATGGCCGCGGCGTAGAACGCGACCGCGGTCCACACCGCGGCCGGGGTACCGCGGCGCACCGGGAGCGTCCGGTAGCCGCCGGCCGCGTCGCCGGCCACGTCGCGCAGGGTGCCGACCAGGTTCGACGCGCAGTCGTGCAGCCAGAACGCGACCGCGAAGACGAGCACCCGCCGGTCGAACATCGGCACGACGGCGGCGCCGAACAGCAGCGTGAGCGCCCCGAGCAGGCCGCGGACGAGGTTGCCGCCCAGCCCCGCCGCCTTGAGGTACAGGCCGTAGGCGACGACGGCGGCGACCGCGCACGCGGCCACGACCGCGGTCGGCCAGCCGCCGACGACGGCCAGCGCCGCGACGGCGAGCATCGCCGTGCTGCCCCACACGAGCGCCGTCCGCGCGGCGAGGCGGCCGGACGGGATCGGCCGGTGCGGCTTGCTGACGGCGTCGAGGTCCCGGTCGAACCAGTCGCTGAGGTAGTGCCCGCCGAGCCAGCCCAGCGTGGGGATGGCCCACGCGACGACCAGCCACAGTGGACGGTGCTCCCCGGCCAGGCCGGCGCCGGCCAGCCCGAGCAGGCCGACGTACCACACGGTGTACGGACGCCAGGTCTGCACGTGCGCGAGCACCGCCGTGCGCAGGCGCCTCATCGCCCGGCTCCCGTCGCCCAGGCCGCCGCCGACGCCAGCAGATCGCGGCTCGCCGACGCCTCGAGCGTGTCCAGCCGGGCGAGCGCCTGCTCCCCGTACTCGGTGGCCCGCGCCCGGGCCCGATCCACCCCGCCGGTGGCGACGAGCATGGCGCGGAACTCGGCGAGCTCGCCCGGTCCGGCCGAGCGCCGGGCCAGCGCGGCCGCGAGCGCCCGGCGGGTGGCCGGGTCGGCGGCCTCGAAGGCGAGCAGCACCGGCAGGGTCGGCCGGCCGTTGGCCAGATCGCTGGTCGAGGGCTTGCCGGTGGCCTCGGGGCCGAGCGTGCACGCGAGCACGTCGTCGCGGATCTGGAAGGCGATGCCGAGCAGTTCGCCGTACTCCCCGAGCCGGTCGGCCCGCTCGGCGTCCGCGCCGCCGAGCAGCGCCCCGATCCGGCAGGCCGCCCGGAACAGCGCGCCGGTCTTCAGCGCGGCCACGGTCAGGTACGCCTCGACGCCGGCCGCCGGGTTGCCGGCCAGCCGAGCCTCGAGGACCTGGCCGCGGCAGAGGTCCGATCCCGCGGCGGCGAGGGCCGTGGCGGCGGCCGTCGCCGCTCTCGCCGGGCGGCACTCGCCGATGGCCGTGAACGCGGCGAAGATGAGGTGGTCGCCCGCGACGATGGCGTCGGGCACCCCGTGCGCGGCGTGCACCGCCGGGCGCGATCGCCGGACGTCGTCGGCGTCGATGATGTCGTCGTGCACCAGCGTCGCGACGTGCAGGTACTCCACGGCGAGCGCCGCCGGCACCACGTCGTCGGGGGCGCCGCCCACCGCCTCGGCGCAGGCGAGGGCCAGCAGCGGGCGCAGCAGCTTGCCCGGCGGCAGCAGCGCGTAGCGCGCCAGCGCGTCCAGCTCGTCGGCGCCGGCGGGCCAGCGCCGGTGCAGCTCGTCGCGGAGCCGGCGCTCGAACGCGGGCTGTTCCGGACGGCCGGAGTTCGCGTGTGCGAGCATCGTCATGGAGCGCACCTCCGCCTCATCGGACGCACTCGAGCAGCACCAGCCCGCCGTCGCCGTGCAGCGTCCGGGCGAGCGTGAGACCCGCGGAGCGGGCGAGCCGGTCGAAGTCGGCGACGCCCCGGGCGCGGCCGCCGACGGTGACGAGCATGTTCAGGTCGTAGTGCGGCCCGCTGCGGAGGACTTCCACGATGAGCACCCGTCCGGCGGCCGCGGCGCAGTGGCCGAGGATGGCGCGGGCGGGCTCGTCGGCCCAGTCGGACAGCACCCGGGAGACGACCGCGACGTCCGCGGCGCACGGCAGGGGCTCGAAGAAGCTCGCGGCCGTGAACCTCGCCCGATCGCCGACCCCCAGCTCGGCGAACGTCGCCGCGGCCGCCGGGGCGGACGCCTGGCGATCCAGCAGTACGCCCCGTAGATGCCCGTGCTTCACGAGCACCTCGGCGAGCAGCCCGCCGTTGCCCCCGCCGACGTCCATGACCTCGGCGACCCCGGACCAGTCGTAGAGGCGGGCGACCTCGGGCGCGGTGCGCCGCTGCTCGGCCCGCATCAGCTCGTCGAAGACGCGGCGGTGGGCCGGGTTCGCGTCGGTGTCCTCCCACAGGGTGCGCCCGTGCACGGCGGCGTACCCGGGCCCGCCGGTGCGCACCGCGTGCAGCAGCCCGGCGTAGGCCAGGTCCATGCGGAACCCGAGCCCGTCGAGGTCCAGCCACTCCCGCCGGCCGCTCCCGCACAGCAGCCGCCCCACCTCGGTCAGCTCGAAGCGCTCCGGCGCGGGCTGCCCGAGGACGCCGCGGCCGGTGAGGTACCGCAGCAGCTGCCCGAGCGCGTCGGCGTCGGTGCCAGTGGCCGCCGCGAGCTCGGCGGGCGAATGCCGGCCGCTCGCGATCAGGTCCGGCAGCCGCAGGGTGGCCGCGACGCGGACGGCGAACGGCCCGCCCAGGTCCACCAGGTCCCGCAGCCGCTCGGCCGGGCCGTCGGCGCTCACCATGCGATCGGGAACGCGGACAGCCCGCAGTTGATCCGCTCGTGCCGCCACGGCAGCTCGTCGATCGGCACCCCCGGCCGCAGCTTCGGGAAGCGCCGCAGCAGCGAGCCGATCGCCGTCTCGATCTCGACCCGCCCCAGCGCGGCGCCCAGGCAGAAGTGCGGGCCCACCCCGAACGTGATGTGCGGATTGGGGGACCGATCGATGTCCAGCTCGCCCGGGCGCGCGAACTTCCCGGGGTCGCGGTTCGCCGCCCACGGCAACGGCATCACCACGTCACCCGGGCGCAGCGCGATCCCGCCGAGCTCGACGGGCGCCATGACCGTCTGCTCCAGGAACGTCGGACTGAGGGAGGTGTACCGCAGCAGCTCGTCGACCGCCGCGGGCAGCCGGGCGGGCTCGTCCCGCAGCCGCTCCATCACGTCCGGATGCTGGAACAGTGCCCGCATCCCCGCACTGATCGAGCCGATCTCCCGCCCGCCGACGAGCACGGTGACGGCCAGCCCGACGATCTCCTCGTCGGTCAGCGAGGGGTCCTCGGCCTGCGCCTCGGCCCACGCCGACAACAGGTCCGGCCCGGGCGCGGCCCGCTTCTCGGCGAGCCGCTGCCGCAGGTAGGCGCGCATCGCGATGGTGGGGTCGGCGGTCTCCGTCGCGGCGTGCGTGTTCACGGCCATGAGCGCCCGGTCCCACTCGGCGAACCGCTCGCGGTCGGCGGCCGGCACCCCCAGCAGCTCGCAGATGACGATCGCGGGCAGCGGCACCACGAGATCGGCCACGAGGTCGCCGGGGCTGCCCCGCCGCTCCATCTCGTCGAGCAGCTCGTCGGTGACCGCCTGGATGCGCGGCCGGTACGCGTCGATCCGCCGTGCGGTGAAGGCGCGCCCGGCCAGGCGCCGCAGCTCGGTGTGGGCCGGGCCGTCCATGCTCAGGTCGCGCACCGGGCAACCGGCCTCGGCCGCGGAGCCGGTGTCGTAGGCCCCGCCGCGGCGTCGGAACCGGATGTCGGTCATCACGGTGCTCACCTCGTCGTAGCCGAGCACCAGCCAGACCAGCCGGCCGTCGGGGAGCCGGACCCGGCTCACCTTCTCGTGCTCGACCATGCGCAGCAGCTCGCCGGGCAGATCGCCGCGAAAGACCTCGAACGGATACTCCCGCACCCCGGGGTGCGCTGTCGCACTGTCGCTCATGGCGTCCTCGCACTGGCTTATTCGAGATGGCCACCGTCGACACATCGACTGACGTCAACGCAAAATGCGTCTTCGGCGTCGCCTGAGATGCTCCAGAGCGTAGATGGGGAGATCGAGGTTCGTAAAGATCTCACGCCGCTATCGGGTATTCGGCAGGGAATGTCCAGAGCGGCGAATGGCGATGATTCACGGTCTTCCGGCGCGGGGTGCGGGCGATGCTTACGCGCCGGCGTCGTGGTAGAACACGCCCGAGTGGGGATTCTGCGAGATCCGCGCGAGCGCATCGTTGACCTCGAAGGCGTACCACTCCGTGTATCCGCACGCGGTGCAGATCCACACCTCGAAGCGGCCGGCCTCGAGACGCCGGCGCAACTCCGCCCCGACCGCCGCTCCGGAGTGCAGCCGGGAGATGCCCGGCAGCGGCAGGACGACATTGCTGCTGTCGTTGTCGGGAACCATGAAGGGGTTGATCTGCCACAGGCGCGGGCACTGGCACTTCACGCAATGACGGCTCATACGCATGGGCGTCAGGGTAGATGCCGGCTAGGGGACCGGGCCGGTGGAGGCGCGCACGATCAACCGGGTCGGCAGGGGCGTGCGCGCGCCGCCCGCGCGCCCGCGCTCGTTGAGCAGGTCGGTGAGCAGGTCGATGCCGGCCCGGCCGCACCGGTCCTTCGGCTGGCTGACGGTCGACAGGGCGGGGCTGACGAGGGCCGAGGCCGGGATGTCGTCGAAGCCGATGATGCTCACGTCGTCGGGCACTCTGACCCCGCGGGCGCCGAACCGGCTGATGAGGCCCAGCCCGATCATGTCGTTGTAGGCGATGACCGCGGTGACGGACGCGGCCAGCACCAGGTCGGCGCCGGCGACGCCGCCCTCGAAGTCGGGGGAGACGTTGCCCGCCTCGACCACCTCGAGGCGCATGGCCGCCGCGACGCTGCGCACGGCGCGCAGCCGTTCCCGGTTGACCCACGAGGTGCGGGGGCCGGCGACGTAGGCGACCCGCCGGTGGCCGAGCGCGGCGAGGTGGGCGAGCGCCTGGCGGACGCCGTCGGCGTTGTCGAAGATGATGGACGGCAGCTGACCGACCCGGCGGTTGAGCAGGACCACCGGGATGTCGTCGCACACGGCGCGCAGGTCGTCGTCGCCGGCGCGGGGCGCGCACAGCACGAAGCCGTCGACCTGTTTGGTGAGCGTGCGGATGAGGTCCATCTCGATGGCGGGGTCCTCGTCGGAGTCGGCCAGCAGCACCGACAGCCCGAACTCGCGGGAGCGGCGCTGGGCGGCCTTGACGATGCCCGGGAAGAACGGGTTGGCGATGTCGGGCACCACGAACCCGATGGTGCCGGTGCGTCCGGTGCTCAGGCCGCGGGCGATCCGGCTCGGGTGGTACCCGAGCCGGGCGACGGCCCGCTCGACCCGCTCCCGGGTCTCGGGCCGCACCCGCTCCGGTGCGGCGAGTGCGCGCGAGACCGACGACTGGGAGACCCCGGCGAGCCGGGCGACGTCCTTGATCGTCGCCGCCATGAGACGCCTCCTGGAAGCGGTTCCAGATCTTGTCAGACCCGACGGTAGCACGATGCATGTCAATGTGAAATCCGTCGATATTCAACCGTTGACAAAGCCGACGCGCCGGGATCAGTGTGGGAACCGTTTCCGGCGCGCTCCGTCCGCCAACCCGCCCGGAGACCACTGTCGCCGCGTGCCGTTGCGCGCCCTTCCCCCAAAGCCGGATGCCGTGCTGCGCAACGGGTTCGCCCGCCCTGCCGAGGAGAGTCGATGCGATGAAGAGAAGAAACGTGCTCGGGATGGCCGCCGGGCTGTCGATCGGCGCCGTCGCGGTGCCGGGCCAGGCCGAGGCGGCCACCGGGGAGCAGCTGAGCAACTACGCCTCGCACGTGACGGACGCGCGCAGCATCACCGTCACCAGCGCCACGGGCCAGCGGCTGAAGATCACCGCGTACGGCAACCAGATCGTCCGGGTCCGCGCGATCCGCAGCGGGGAGACGTTCTTCGCCGACACGCGCTACGAGATGGTGGTGCCGGCCAACCACGCGGGCATGGGCGGCACCCTGAGCGTCACCGACTCCGGCACCGCGCTGACGATCGTCACCGGCGCGGCGGACGGCATCCGGGTCGTGCTGCAGAAGAACCCGCTGCGGCTGGAGTTCTACCACCGCGGCACCGGGGCCCTGCTGGCGAAGGAGGACGCGACCCGCAGCATCACCTGGGGCGGCACCAACAACAGCGTCATCACCGAGGCGTTCGTCCCGCCGCCCGCCGACGAGCACTTCGTCAAGGCGGGGCACGGGTTCTTCGGGCGCTCGCCCCGCATCGACCGGACCGGCGACGTCGTGGCGCACAACTACGGCTCCGTGCGCGGCGACCAGGCGCCCGCGATCGTGCCGCTCTATCTGTCCACCATGGGGTACGGCGTCTTCTTCAACACGACCTTCGACGCCACCTTCTCCTTCGCCAGCGGCACCGCCCGGGACTACGCGTTCTCCGCGGACGACCACGGCACCGCCGGCGTCCGGCCGCAGATGGACTACTTCCTCATCAACGGCCCCGAGTTCGCGAAGCTGCTCGACCGCTACACCCAGCTGACCGGGCGCCCTCGCCTGCCGCAGCTGGCCATCTTCGGCCTGCACATGACCGACAAGAACTTCCCCGACGTCAGCGACGAGAACTGGTGGCGCACGAAGATCACGCAGCACCGCAACGCCGGCTTCCCCTTCGACCACCACGTCAACGACAACCGCTGGCGGTCCGGCACGGGCGCGTGGGGCGGCTCGTGGTTCGAGTTCAGCTCCGTGCGCTGGCCCGACCCGGCCGGCTACCAGGCGTGGGCCGCGGACAACGGCGTGACGGTCACCCTCGACTACAACCGCAACAACTCGAACCTCATGGCCGGCTGGGTCGGCGGGCCGCCGCCCGGCTACAGCTTCAAGGCCGCCGACCTCACCGGGGTCGCGGACAACGGTTCGGTGCCCGACTGGAGCAACCCCGCCACCCGCGCCTGGGTGTGGAACGTCTTCTGGTCCAAGGCACTGAACCCGGCCCTGCACTATCCCGGCGACGGGCTGTGGCTCGACGAGCCCGACGAGCTCGGCCCCATCCCGTTCAACGCCGACACGGCGAACGGCCGGAAGTGGTCGGAGCTGCGCAACGCGTACTTCTTCTACCTGCACAAGGGCGTCGGCGAGGAGGGCTGGGATCCGCAGACCGCCGGTCACATCGGCACCGCGAAGCGCCCGTGGACCTGGAGCCGCGGCGCGTCGGCCGGGCAGCAGCGCTACGGCCACTACTGGACCGGCGACATCGCCTCCACCTACAGCGAGATGCAGCAGCAGATCCGGGGCATGCAGGTCGGCGGGCTGGGCGGCTTCCCGTTCTCCAACATCGACGGCGGCGGCTTCCTCGGCGGGACGGGCGGCCTGATCTCCGAGCCGTTCTACCGCAACTGGACCGCGGCCTGGTCGAGCGTGTCACCGATCTGGCGGCCGCACAGCGGGGCCAGCACCACCTCGCAGGGCGCGATCGCCTCCCGCTGGCCCCTCGACCAGAGCGCGGTCATTCAGGCGGACTTCCGCAAGTACGGCGAGCTGCGCTACACCCTGCTGCCGTACATCTACAGCATCGCCCACGAGGCCGCGGCCACGGGCATGCCGATGGCGCGGGCCATGGTCGTCGACTACCAGACCCGGCCCAACGCGTACTCCCACGACCTGCAATACATGTGGGGGCCGTCGCTGCTCGTCGCGCCCGTGACGTCGGACGGCGGGGCGACCCAGAACGTCTGGCTGCCCGCCGGCGCCACCTGGTACAACCTCTGGGCCGACATCAAGCACGTCGGCACGGACTCGGCCGACCTGCCCTACGTCACCCACACCGGCGAGGTCATCCTGTTCGTCAAGGCCGGCGCGATCCTGCCCAAGTACCAGTACGCGCAGAGCACCGCCTACCTGAACAAGCGGCACCTGGAGATGGAGGTCTACGCCGGCGCCGACGGCACCTTCAACCTGGTGGAGGACGACGGCGTCACCGAGGCCCACCGCGTCTCCGGCGCCAAGAGCGTCACGACCCTCACCTACACCGACGCCGCGACCAGGATCACCGTCGGCCACCCGCAGGGCACCTACACCGGCGCCCCGGCCACGCGCCGCTACGTCGTCCGGCTCCACGGGCTGACGGCCCCCGTCGGCATGCGGGTCAACGGCGGTGCCACGCTGCCGTCCTTCACCACCGAGGCGACCGCCGTCACCAGCGGCGGCGGCACCGTGTGGGACGCCGCCCGCAACGTGCTCTCCGTCGTGACCCCGGCCATCGCCACGGTCGTCGGCGGCGGCGTGGCCGCCACGATCGAGCCGAGCGGATCGGCCTTCCCGGCCGCCACGGGCGGCACCGCCTACCAGGCGGAGCGGGCCACGCTCAGCGGCGCCGCCATCGACACCCGCCACCCGGACTACACCGGAACGGGCTTCGTCGACTTCGCCGACGCCTCGGCCAGCGGCGCCTACGTCCAGTGGACCGTCAACGTCCCGGCCGCGGGCACCAGGACGCTGACGTTCCGCTACGCCAACGGCGGCACCGCCAACCGCCCGCTCGCGATCGCGGTCAACGGCGCCACCGTCAACGGCGCGCTGGCGTTCAACCCGACCGGCTCGTGGAGCACCTGGAGCACCACCTCGTTCACCGCCTCACTGCCCGCCGGCAGCCAGGTCACGGTGCGGGCCACCACCACCGGCGCCAACGGGGCGAACATCGACAGCCTGACCGTCGGCTGAGCGGCGCCGGCGACGTGCTCAGCGCCGGACCGGCACCTCCAGCCCGGCCGCGCCGAGCACGTCGTCGGCCTCCACCTCGGCCGTGGTGAGCGCGACCGGCCGCGCCCGCGGCAGGGCCCAGCCGACCACGGCGGCGGCGATCGCGGCCAGGACCGCGCCGATCACGAAGACGGTCACGAACTGGGCCTCCCGGGGCAGCGGCACCGGGCCCGGGATCGGGTTGCGGGTCATCATGGTGACCACGAACGCGGTGCCCAGGGACATGCCGACCGAGCGGGCGATCGAGTTAACGCTGTTGGCGATGCCGGTCTCGGCCGGCTCGACGTGCGCGATCAGGAGCGCGGGCAGCGCCGCGTAGCCGAACGTGACCCCCGTGTTGACCACCAGGGCCCCGACGATGACCTCCCAGGTCGCCGAGTGCAGCACCGCGAGCATGGCGAAGCCGGCGCCGGCCAGGACCGCCGCGATCACCAGCGTCGGCTTCGCCCCGAACCGGGCGACGAGCCGGCCGCCGAGCGGCGCGGTGATCACGCCGCCGGCCGTGCCCGGCAGCAGGTAGACCAGGCTGGCGGCGAGCACCGAGGCGCCGAAGCCGTAGCCGGCGACCGCGTGCGGCGTCTGCACCAGCGCGGAGACGGCCAGGAAGACGGCGAACATCGCGAAGCCGAGGAACAAGCCGGCCGCGTTGGCCACCACGATCGGGCGGTGGCTGAGCATCCGCGGGCTGACCAGCGGGTGCGTGACGCGCCGCTCGAACAGGACGAAGACGGCCAGCACGACGACCGCGGCGGCCAGCGAGCCGAGCACCCGGGCCGAGCCCCAGCCCCAGCCGTTGCCCTCCTCCAGCGGCAGGATCAGCAGCACCAGGCCGACCCCGAGCAGGACCGCGCCGGCCCAGTCGAGCCAGCCGGTCGCCGCGCCCGCCCGGCGGGGCAGCCGCCAGACGCCGGCCAGGCCGACCGCGGTGAGCGCGGTCGACAGCCAGAACAGCTCGTGGTAGTTGCCGCCGTGGCGCATCAGCAGCCCGGTGACCACGAGGCCGAACCCGGCGCCGATCGAGAGCATGCCGCTGACCAGGGCCATCGCGCCGGTCAGCCGCTGCGGCGGGAGCTCCTCGCGGAGCACGCCGATGGCCAGCGGGAAGAGCCCGAAGCTGGCGGCCTGGGCGACCCGGCCGACGAGCAGCAGCGGAAGGCTGGAGGTGGTGGCGGCGAGCACCGAGCCGAGCAGCACCACGCTCAGCACGCCGAGCATCACCGGGCGGCGGCCGTACAGGTCGCCGAGCCGGCCGAGCATCGGGGTGAACACCGCGGCGGCGAGCAGGTTGGCGGTCACCACCCAGCTGGCCGCGCTGGTCGAGACGCCCAGGTCGGCGCGGATGTCGGCGACGACCGGGACGACCAGGGTCTGCAGCGCCGAGACGAGCAGCACCACGTAGCAGGCGACGGGCAGCGCGAGGCGCGTTCTGAGGATCACAGCCCGAACGTAGACGCGTCGCCCAGGCTTTTCAACACGGTGTCGAAAATAAAAGATGCGGTGTCGATTACACTCGGCGGACGGTACAGTCGACGCCGTGCCAGCCATCAAGAGCCGCCGCGCCCCCACCAAGGGCGACCAGCGGGAGCAGGCCCTGGTCGACGCCGCCCGGGACGTGTTCCGGGACAAGCCGATCAGTCAGGTCACGATCGACGACCTGGCCGGGGCGGCCGGCATCGCACGGTCGGGCTTCTACTTCTACTTCGAGTCGAAGCAGGCGCTGCTCGCCGCGCTCGTCGACCAGCGGCTCGCCGAGGCCGACCTGGAGATGGCCGAGTGGCTCGCCTCGGACGGGCTGGACCGGGGCGCGCTGCGGCGGGGCCTCGCCGGGGGGCTGGCCCGCTGGAAAATCGACGGCCGCTGGCTGCGCGAGGCCTTCATCACGCCCGACCCCGGCCCCGAGGTGCGGCACGTCCGCGACCGGCTGCTGGACGAGGGCTGCACGCTGTTCAGCAAGCGCATCGAGCGTGACGCGCGGGCAGGCCGGACGGTCGTCGGCCCGCCCGACCTGCTCGCCAAGATGGCCATGCACCTGCGCAGCATGACGTTCGCCGACGCCTACGCCGACCCGGGCGCCTACGACGAGGACGAACTGCTCGACACGCTCACCGACGCGATCCTGCGCCTCGTCTACGGCGCGACCCCCGGCAGCGTCCAGGGCTGAGCCGAAGCCGACCTCGCGGCGCCTATCTGTGGTGGCACCAGCCGCAGTGCCGTGACCGGGCCACCCCGAACCGTCAGTCGTGGGGCCCGTGGGCGCGGGCGGTCCGGTGGGACAGCCAGCCCGACATCGCGCGGACGCCGTGGGCGATGGCGCGCTCGTCCGGGTCGAACGCCCCGAAGTGCGGGTACGCCGTCTCGATCGACGCGCCCGGGCGGCGCACGCCGAGGAACGAGTACGTGCCCGGCACCCGCCGCAGGAACAGGCCGAAGTCCTCGCCGTTGAACGGGACGGCGCCGTGCATGACGTCGACGTGGTCGTCGCCCACGCTCCGGCGCAGGTACCGCTCCACCGCCCGCGCGTCGGCCTCGGGCACGATCATCGCCGGGAACGGGTCGGCCGGGTAGGCGACCGTCGCCGGTCCGGCCGCGGCGGCCAGGCGCTCGATGTCGTGGCGGACCGCCGTCCAGCGCGCCTCGGGCCAGCACCGGTACGACACCCGCACCTGCGCCCCGTCCGCCGACGCGTTCATGAACACGAACTCGGCGAGCGGCCCGTGCGGCGTCAGCAGCTCGGTGACGAGCCGCTCCAGCTCGGCCGGGCCCGCCGGCGGGCGTATGGTGCCGAGCCCGTTGATCGCCGCGGCCAGCGAGGCCGCGCGCTCGGCGGCGCCGGTTCCGTCGACGGTCACGGTCGCGTGGTCCTGGCCCGGCATGCCGGTGCCGGGCATGACCACGAAGTCGCCGAGCGGGAACGGGCCGCAGTGCAGGGCGTGGATCTCCTCCGGCCGGGTGTGCTCGAGGACGTGGTCGGCGAGCATCGCGGCCGCGCCCGTGAGCGCCTCCTCGCCGGGCTGGAACACGAAGACGACGGTGCCCGCGAGCCGCCGGCGCCCGCGGGCCAGGGCCTCGGCGACGCCCACGCCGATCGTGGTGTGGATGTCGTGCCCGCACAGGTGCGCGGGCTCGGGTCCGCCGGCGATCTGGTCCTGGGGCGGTACGGCATCCATGTCCGCGCGATAGGCGACGGTCCGGCCCCGTCCGGCCCCGCGGAGCACGCCGACGACGCCGTGGCCGCCGACGCCGGTGGTGACGTCGAGGCCCGCCTTGCGCAGGCGGCGCGCGACCACGGCCGAGGTGTAGCGCTCCTCCCCGGCGGTCTCGGGGTGGCGGTGCAGATCGCGGCGCAGCTCGATGAGATCGTCAGGCTCGTCCACGACGCCGAGCATAGGGACGAAGGCCGATGCTGTGCTGGCCCGCAGGAGGGTGCGGCGGCTGATTGGCATGCGTTCAGCCTGTCGAGTTTCGGACCGCCGCACAGTACCGGTGGCCCCCGTCCATCGAGGAGGGTCAGCCCCACCCCTACAGCCCCGAGGCGGGCAGGCCCTCCAGCGTGAAGCGCTCCTGGAGCCAGGGCAGCAGGTGCTGGTACGCCGTGATCGTGTTCGGCTGTCCGTTGTCGTGCGACAGCACGATCGAGCCCGGCCGCGTGTGCCGCTGCACCTCGTTCACCACGCGCGAGATGTGTGCCGAGGCGTTGCTGTCGTGCGTGTGCTCCCAGTCGCGCGGGTCCACGTCCCAGTAGATCGAGTCCATGCCGAGCGAGCGCGCCTTGGCCACGAGCGCGGGCGTGAAGTTGCCGCCGGGCGCGCGGAAGTACCGGATCGGCGCGTCGGCACCCACCGCCGCGTGGATCATGTCGTTGGTGTGCTTGAGGTCCCAGTCGATGTACGCGTCGTCGCGCTGGGCGAGGTTCAGCAGATGCTGCCACGAGTGGTTGCACAGCGTGTGCCCGTCGGCGTAGATGGCCCGGACGAGGTCGGGCCGGTCGCGGACCCGGAAGCCGACCATGCAGAACGTGGCGTGGATGTGCCGCTCCCGCAGCAGGGCCAGCAGCTTCGGGGTGTTGATCGGGTCCGGTCCGTCGTCGAAGGTCAGCGCGACGGACTGGCTGCGGGTGGTGAGGAACGAGCCGACCGGGCCGTCGCCGTCGTGGAACACCGGCGGGGCCGACGGGCTCGCCGAGGGCGTCGGGGACGGCGGCGCGGCGGCGACCGGGGTCGCGGGAACGGCGGGTGCGGAGGGGCTCGCGGCCGGGTTCACGCGGTCGCTGTCGCGGGCGATCGTGCCCAGCAGGAGCAGTACCGCGGCGATCAGCAGGCCGGAAGTCGCAAGGCGCACACCTACCAGACGGTTGAGGGCCGCGACTGGGTTGCAGCGCGTGCGGGTAGTTGACTGACGTCGATCAAGCCATCGTCTATCGTGGACGTCGGCCAGGTTCGGGGGTTGCGTGGCGCGGCCCGAGAGATATCCTTCCGACCGGACGGTACGCTGTGTCGGCAGGGAGAGGGGAGGCCGCATATGGCCCGTACGACGTCTCCGCGGCCGGAGTCCGCCCGCCGCCGGCAGCGCTGGCCGGGCGGCTACGACCCGGAGAACACGCGCCGGTCGCTCATCGACAGCGCGCTGCAACTCTTCGAGCGCCAGGGCTTCGACCGCACCTCGGTGCAGGAGATCGCCGACCGGGCACAGCTGACGAAGGGTGCGTTCTACCACCACTTCGAGAGCAAGGACGACCTGCTGCGCACGATCCAGGAGGAATACCTGGAGGCGCAGCTGACCGCGATCAAGAAGATCGAGTCCGGCAGCGACGATCCGAAGACCCGCGTGTCCGAGCTGATTCGCTTCAGCCTGACCAGCGTGGCCGAATACCGTGGTCACGTCACGATTTTCTACCAGGAGCGGCGGTACCTCACCGGCGACCTCTTCGCCGAGGTGACCCGCAAGCGCGATCTGGTCGAGGCCGCGTTCGCCGGGATGGTGGCCGACGGCGTGACGCGGGGCGCGTTCCGGGCGGACGTCGACCCGAGGATCGCGACGTTCGGGCTCGTGGGCATGTGCGCGTGGGCGTACCAATGGCTGAACGTCAGCGGCCCGCTCAGCGTGGACGAGGTCGCCCGGCAGTTCGCCGCGATGGTGCTGCAGGGCCTGGAGGCCCCGGCCGCCTGACGCTCAGCTTTCCTTGAAAGGCTGGGGTCATGTCGCCGAAGCCTCGCCGGACGAAGGACCTCGGGCCCGCATGGACCGGCCCGGGGGAGAAGGCCACGCTGCTGGGCGTGCTCGACTACCTGCGCGGCTCGATCGCGGGCAAGGTGGCCGACGTGCCGGAGCCGCAGGTGCGCGCGGCCGGGGTGCCGTCCGGGACCAACCTCCTGGGGCTGGTCAAGCACCTGACGCACGTCGAGCGGTTCTACTTCCTCGGCGAGCCGATCGCGAACCTGCGCCGCACCATGCTCCCCGGCCCCGACGAGACCGTCGACGGCCTGCTCGTCGCCTACCGGCGCACGAACGCCGAGGTGAACGCGGTCGTCGAGGCGTGCCCGGACCTGGGCGGCCCGGCGCCGCGCCCGCCGGGCCGGGGCCCGGCCCCGACGATGCGCTGGGCCCTGGCGCACATGATCGAGGAGACCGCGCGCCACGCCGGTCACGCCGACATCATCCGTGAGCGGCTCGACGGGTCTACGGGCCGCTGACGGCCGCGACCCCCGCCGCGGTCACGCGCCGGGCGGTGGCCACGAGGCTCGCGATCGCGTCGTCCGGGGCCAGGCCGCACAGGTCCGTCAGGGCGAACACCGACTCCGCGCTGACGACGAGCGCGAGGTCGCGGACCAGCTGTTCGACGTCGGCGCGCCCGGCCAGGCCGTTGGCGTCGATCCACGGGACGAGCGCGTGCTCGATCAGCGCGAACCGCTGCGCCGGCCGCTCCCTGGCGGTCGACGGCTTCGCGATGGAGGCGGCCACGACCGCCCGCACGGCGCCCTGCCGGCGCAGGACGGCCCGGCCCAGCACCTCGGCGGCCTGGCCGATCCGCTCGACCGGGTCGTCGCCGGCGGTCATCGAGCGCAGGGCCGCGACCTGGTCCTCCACCATCACGGCGGCGCGCAGGAGCGAGACGAGGTCGGGAAAGTACCGGTACGCGGTCGCCTCGGACACCCGCGCCTCGGCCGCGACCGCCGACATCGTGATCTCCGCGCCGCTGTCCGCGAGGTCACGGGCGGCCGCGAGGATCGCGGACCGGGTGCGTTCCATCTGGTTCGCGCGCATGCTCACTATTGTGCACCCTCGTAATGAGGGTACAGTCGCTTCATGACAGTGAACTCTCATAAGAGGGTCGCGATCGTCGGCCCGGGCGACGGCGAGCTCTTCGTCAACGGCCCGGCGCGGATCCGCATCCTCGAGGACGGCAGCAACACCGGCCACCGCCTCGGCCTCGGCGAGATCACGCTGCCCCCGCGCACCCCCGGCCCGCCGCAGCACCGCCACTCCCAGCACGACGAGGGCTTCTACGTGCTGTCCGGCACCGTGCGGTTCACCGTGGGGCAGGACGACTACGACGCCGGCGCCGGGACCTGGGTCATGGTCCCGCCGGGCGCGCCGCACACGTTCGCCAACGTCAGCGACGACCCCGCGGTCATGCTCAACACCTTCACGCCGGACCTGTACGTGCAGTACTTCCGCGACCTCAAGGACATGGTCGAGTCCGGGCAGCCGCTGACGCCCGGCTCGGTGGCCGCGGTGTGGACGAAGTACGGCACCGAGCCGTCCACCGAGTACGCGTCGTGACCGTGCTGCTGATCGCCAACACCGTCGCCGCCCTCGCCGGGATCGCCTTCGCGGTGGTGGGCGGCGTGCGGCCGGCGGCGCTGAGCGCGAGCGATCCGCCGACCGTCGGCGAGCGCTTCTACGGCTGGATGTACGCCGTGCGGGGCGTGCCGCTGGGGGTGGCGGCCGGCGTGGTGCCGCTGTGGTGGGCGGGGCCGGCCGGCGCCGTCATCCTCCTCGCGGCCGCCGCGTCCCAGGCCGGCGACGCGGCGATCGGCATCGCCCGCCGCAAGTGGACGATGATCGCCGGCGCCTCGCTGCTGACGGTGCTGCACGCGGCCGCGGCCGTCGCCATCGCGTGAGCGAGCGCTGCCGCCCCGGCTGAGCGCCCACGCGGTCAGCGGTCGTTGCGCAGCGCCAGGTAGACGGTGTGCACCAGCATCGGCCGGCGGATGCTGCGCAGCACCGGTTCGAAGAACTCCTGGCGGTACTCCGCGTTCGTCATCGAGGTCGTCGCGAACGACACGCCGCCGAAGGACGCGAGCAGCGCCGACAGTTTGAACAGCGCCTCCGGTACCCCGAGCAGGTTCGACCGCACCGGTGCGTGCCCGATCCACACGGCGGCGGTCTCGTACTGCACCGTGATCAGTCCCAGCGCCACGAAGAACAGGAACAGGCCGAGCCCGATGATCGCGGCCTGCACGAGCAGCCGGACGGTCAGCAGCACCAGCACGTTGAGCTCCTGCCGGTGCTGCAACGGCCGCAGCCGCGCCGGCGGGACGTCCACCCCGGCCAGCGGCGTGCCGTCGCACGCCTCGGCCAGATCCGCCGGGGTGGGCGGCGCGCCGACCGGGTCCCCGTCGTAGCCCTTCACCACCCGCCACGTGGCCAGCCCGACGATTGCCGCCAGCAACACCAGCACCAGCAGCACCCGCGGCCACGAGAGCCGGTCCAGCAGCTGCCACAGCTCGCCGGTGAAGAACAGGAACAGCGTGCCGAACAGCACCACCGGCAGCGACCGGCCGAACGAGCGCGGGATGTCGCCCAGCCCAGTCAGCAGATCGCCGAGCGCGTGCCGCAGCGCCGGGACCACGCCGTACGCGGTCGCGAGGTAGCCGCCGACGAACGTGGCCGCGAAGAGGGCCAGCCCGACGAACCCGACGATCAGCGCGGGGTCGGCGCCGACCGTCGCGGCGAGCGCGGGGCTGAACGCGCCCGGCCGCATCGCGTGGACCAGCGGGCCGCCGAGCGTGAACACCGCCGCGAAGAACACGGCCACCCCGACCACCCCGGCGCGTGGGAGCCGCGGCGGGCGGCGGCCGTTGAGGCCCGTGGTGAACGGCCAGATCGCGACCAGCACCAGCAGCGGCAGGGCCAGCGACGCGAACGCGCCGACGGAGGCGGCCTGGAGCAGCCAGTACAGCGCGGCGCCGGTCAGCAACGGCAGCATCCGCGGCACCACCTGGGCGCGCGCGGAGAAGTCGGCGACGAGCTGGGGCAGCGCGGCCCGGACGAACCAGCGCTCGGTGCGGTGCAGGGTGGCCGCCGGGGTTGCCTTCACACAGGAGATCGAATCACGACGCCTGGAGAATTTCGAACGCCCGCGCCATCGCCTTGAGCTGCGCCTTGTTGAACAGCTCGGCGAAGGCCGGGACGATGACGTCCTCGGCGAACCTCCGGCCCCCCGGCGCGGCGCCGGCCGGGTCGCTCATCCACGGGAAGCGGTCATGGTGCGCGCGGATGGCCACGGCCATCTGCGCGGCCAGCTCGTCGATCGCCGCGTCGTCCGCGTCCTCGGCGATCGTCTCGAACGCGTCCTCGAAGTCGTCCCGCCCCGACACGAGCAGCCGCAGGTCGTCGAGCGCGTCGCCGTCGAACACCCGCGAGAAGACGGCGGCCAGCGCCCGGCCCCGCTCGCCGAGCTTGTCGGCGACCGGCCCGAACGGCGGCGGCGTGTCGATCGGCGCCCGGTGCCGGAGGGTGACGGCGAGCTCGGCCCGGATCCGCTGCAGCCGCGCGATGGTGCCGGCGAGCTCGGCGTCCAGCATCCGGATGGCCTCGTCGGGGTCCTCGTCCGCCCGCCCCATCGCGCCGATCTGCGCCAGGGGCACGCCGAGGTCGCTCATCCGCTTGATCTGCAGCAGCCGGACGAGGTGACCGGGCTTGTACTGCTTGTAGCCGTTCGACATCCGCTCGGGCTCGTCGAGCAGCCCGATGCGGTGGTAGTGGCGCACCGCCTTGACGGTGACGCCGCCGAGCTCGGCGAGCTGCCTGGTACTCCACGCCATGGAGCCAGTGAAGACCATGCCCCAGGGGCACGGTCAAGCACTTGACCCGGCCCCAAGGGCACGCTCTGCACTGGAGCCCATGACGGAAACCCCAGATCGCCGGCCCGGCTGGCTCGAGCTCGGCGTCGCCCTCATCGCGGCCGTGGTGGTGTACGCCGGCGGCCTCGTCCTGCTCGTGGCGTTCCCGGCGGGCACCCCGGCCCTCGAGGGCATCGCCCAGCTCGCGTTCTCCGGCCTGGCGCCCCTCGCCGTGTTCGCGATCGTCGTGGCGGTCCGCATCCGCGGCCTCCGGGCGTTCGGCGTGCGCCGCGTCGACCCGAAATGGCTGCTCGTCGCGGTCGGTCTCGCCGCGGCGTGCCTCGCCGTGATCCGGACCTTCGACGTCGTCGTCGCGCGGCTGTACCCGAACCTCGACGACGCCCAGGGCGACCTGCGCGCCGCGTCCGCCGCCGGCCTCGCCACGCTGATCGGCACCATCGCCCTGGGCGGCCTGCTGACCCCGCTGGGCGAGGAGCTGCTGTTCCGGGGCGTGATCGCCCGCTTCCTGCAGCGCTGGGGCACCTGGGTGACCGTGCTCGTGAGCGCCTTCGTCTTCGCGCTCTGGCACGGCATCAGCCTCGTGTTCCCGTCCGCGTTCCTCGTCGGCCTCGTCAACGGCTGGCTGCTCTGCCGGACCAGGTCGATCTGGCCCGGCGTCGTCCTGCACGCTGTCTACAACACGTCGTTTCTCCTCCTCTACGCGTTCGCGTGACCCGCGTCCGCGCCGGCTAGGTGCGGGCGCGTGAGACCGGCCGCCGGGCGGTCTCCCTCACTGGTCGCGGGCACGGTCGTAGAGCAGGCACAGCGCGCCGCTCTCGGTCGCGGTGCTGTCCGCGAGCCGCCAGGAGCCCGCCGGACCGTCGTCGAACAGGCGGGCGCCGCCGCCGACCAGCTCCGGGCACAGCGTCACGCTGAGCCGGTCGACCTCGTCGGCGTCGAGCAGCCGCCGGATGACGCTGGTGCTGGCGAGCACGATGATGTCGCCGCCGGGCTCGCCGCGCAGCTGCCGCACGGCGGTGACCGGGTCGGTGCCGGCGAGGCGGGCGTTGTCCCATTCGACCTCGGTGAGCGTCGTGGAGAAGACGACCTTCTCGACCTCGTTGAGCCAGCGGGAGAACGTGCGGTCGTCGGCGTGCGCGTTCTCGTCGTCGGCGACGGCGGGCCAGAAGCCGGCGAAGCCCTGGTAGTTCTTGCGGCCGAGCAGGGCGGTGGTGGCCGCGCCGGTCACGCGGACCATGTGGCTGCGCGCGCCCGGGCTCACGGCGTGCGGGACGATCCAGGCCATGTCGAAGTCCCCGCCGCGGCCGGTCACGCGACCGTCGAGGGAGAGGGAGATGTTGGCGACGACGCGCCGGTGCTGAGTCATGTTCGATAGGTTCTCCCGCGAGGCGGCTCCGGGTCGTCGCCAGACTTGATGACATCGAGCCCGGGATTTCCCGGGACTGCGGGGAGGCGGGGCATGGCGGTCGTCAGTCCGGTGTTGGTCGGCCGCGCGGCCGAGACCGCCGCGCTGCGCTCGGCGTACGCGCGGGCGCCGGTCACCGTGCTCGTCACCGGCGAGGCCGGCATCGGCAAGTCGCGCCTGGTCACCGACGCGCTGCGGGACCTGCCCGGCGACCCGCTGGTGCTCGTCGGCGCCTGCCTGGAGCTCGGCGCGGAGGGCGCACCCTACGTGCCGTTCGTCGCCGTCGTCCGTGACCTCGTGCGGCAGCTCGGCCTCGATGCCGTGCGGGCACTGCTGCCCGCCGACGGGTCCGCCCTCGGCGACTGGCTGCCCGGCCTCGGCCCGGCGCCGGCCCGCTACGCCCGGACCCGGCTGCTGGAGGAGGTCCTCGCGCTCGCCGGGCGCGTCGCCGAGGCCCGGCCGCTCGTGCTCGTGGTCGAGGACCTGCACTGGGCCGACGCGTCCACGCGGGAGCTGTTCGCGTACCTGGCCCGCAACGCCGCCGGGTCCGTCCTGCTGGTCGGCACGTCGCGCGCCGGCGGCACCCCGGACCGGCGCCTGCTCGCCGAGCTCGGGCGCCGCCCCGACGTCGTCCGGATGCCGCTCGAGCCGCTCGCCCCGCCGCAGGTCGCGGAGCTGCTCGCGGCCATCGACGGCCGCCCGCCCGAGCCCGAGCGCGTCCGCCGCATCCACGGGCGCAGCGGCGGCAACCCGCTGTTCGTGGAGGCGCTCAGCGAGGCGGGCGAGGCCCCGGCCTCCCTGCGCGAACTGCTGCTAGCCCGGGTCGCGGACCTGCCGGAGCCCCTCGGCGAGGCGCTGTCCGCGTTGGCCGTTTCCGGCGGCGGTACCGTCGAATCGGTCCTCGCATCCGTCACCGCCCTCCCGCCCGTCCAGCTGGGCCGCGCCCTGCACGATCTCGCCGAACGGCGCCTGGTTTCGGCGCGCGGCGAGCGGTACGAAATCCGGCACGATGTTCTTCGCGAGGCGGTCCACGACGCGCTCCTGCCGGGGGAGCGGCGCCGGTTGCATCGCCGGTTCGCGGTCGCGCTGGCGGATCACGAGCCCGACGGGGCCGCGCTGGCCGAGCACTGGACCGCGGCCGGGGAGCCCGATGCCGCCCTGCCGGCCGCGTGGCGCGCCGCCGCCCGGGCCGAGCGCCAGCACGCCCACGACGAGCGGCTGCACCTGCTCGGCCTGATCCTGCGGCAGTGGGACCCCGCCGGCCCGACAGCCACCGGGGCCGGCCTCGAGCGCGGCGACGTCCTCGAGCAGGCAGTGCGGGCGGCGTTCGCGGCGGGCCGCTCCGCCCGCGGCGTCGACCTGGCCACGGACGCCCTCGACGAGCTCCACCGGGCCGCCGAGCCGGAGCGGGCGGCGCGGCTGCTGGGGCTGCGCGGGCGGCTGCGGCAGCGCGTCGACGGCACCGGCGCCGACGACCTCGCGGCCGCGGTTGCGCTCCTGCCGCCGGGCGCCCCGCCGGGCCTGCGCGCGGAGCTGCTGTCGGCCCTCGCGTTCGCGGGCGTCGGCGGGCACCGGGCGGCCGAGAGCCGGGCGGCGGCCACCGAGGCCCTGCACATCGCCGACGAGCTCGACGACGACGCGTTGCGGGCCCCGGCCCTGCTCGTGCTGGCCACCCTGCACGGCGACCGAGCCGGCTTCGCCGCCGCCCGCCGCCTCGCCCGGCAGGCCGGCGACGAGCACACCTACCTGACGACGTTCCAGTGTGAGGCGCTCCGGCTGGGCGCCGACGGCCGGTACGCCGACGCGGCCGGCCTTGCGCAGGAGGGCCGGGCGGAGGCCGAACGCCTCGGCCATGCCCGCTCCCGCGGCACCATGCTCGCCAAGGCCCAGGCGGAGAACCTGGCGGCGCTGGGCCGCTGGGACGAGGCCGGGGCGATCGTCGAGGAGGCGCTCGCCGAGGGGCCGCCGCCGCTGTACGCCGCGGCCCTGCGCCTGGTCGCCGCCGGCATCGCCGCCGCCCGGGGCCGGACCGACCGCCTCGAGGTGCTGCTGCGCCAGCTGGTCGAGTTCGCCACGCACGCGGCCGGGGCCGAGGAGCTGAAGGCCGACATCGCCGTCGCTCGCCTCGAGTGGGCGGCGGCCCGGGGCGAGTACGAGGCGGCCGACGACGTCCTGGGCGAGCACCTCCCGGCGGCCCGGGAGTCGTGGCTGCCGCCGCAGGCCCTGCGCCTCGCCGTGGCCGGCGCGCGGCTGCAGCGGGCCCGGCGCGCCGCGGCCCCGCGCAACCGCCGGGTCGCCGACGCGGTCGCGGCCCGCCTCGCCGAGCTCACCGCGCTGTCCGCGCACGGCCTGGACGCCCACCGCCTCACGGTCGCGGCGACGACGGCCCGCCTCGCCGAGCTCACCGCGCTGTCCGCGCACGGCCTGGACGCCCACCGCCTCACCGTCGCGGCGACGACGGCCGACGAGCTGGCGGCCTGGGACCGGGCGGCCGCGGCGTGGCGGGCGCTGGGCCAGCGGCACGAGACCGCGCTGGTGCTGACCGACGCCGCCGCCCGCGCGCTGGCGTCGAACAACCGGCCCGGCGCCCGCTCCCGGCTGGCCGAGGCGCGCGCGATCGCCGCCGACCTCGGGGCCGCGCCGCTGCTGGCGCGCATCGACGACCTGGCGCACCGCGGCCGGCTCGACGGCACCGCGGCCGAGCCGGCGCCGGGCGGCTTCGGCCTGACCGCCCGCGAGCTGGACGTGCTGCGCGTGCTGGCCCGCGGCCGCTCGAACGCCGAGATCGCCGCGGAGCTGTTCGTGAGCGTGAACACGGTGAACACGCACGTGGCGCGGATCCTGGCGAAGCTCGGGGTCGCGACCCGTACCGAGGCCGCCGCCCGGGCCCTCGAGCACGGCCTGCGGTGACGGTCCCGGCCGCTCACGGCTGCGGGGGATGACCGCCCGCGTCGCCGGGCGGGTCGGGCAGCAGCGGCCCGAGCGGCCCGAGATCGATGTTGAGGTCCGCGGCCGAGAGCCCGAAGTGCTCCCGCAGCTCGGTCATGCGCTCCTCGAGGGCCATGAGCGTGGCCCCGATCTCCTCGATCTGGTCGTCGGTGAGGTCCCCGACGTCGATGCGGCGCAGCGCCTGGCGCTCCATCAGCTGCCGCAGCAGCTCCACGACGGTGAGCACCAGGCTCGCGAAGCCGCGCTCGACGCCTTCGCGGTCGACCTCGATCCGCTGGCGGCGGGCCGGGGGTGTGGGGCCTTCGCCGGCCGCGGTCATGGCTGCCGGGGCGCGACGGTGCTTGCCGATGCGACGAGGGCTCGGAGCGAGATGTAGACCAGGTCGACGCCGGCGATCGACAGGGTCACCTCGCCGGTGATGACGACGCCGGTGCCGAGGAGCCGGTCGAGCAGGTCGACGAGCGCCACCGGCTGGGAGCGCATCACGGAGTCCGACGTCATGGCGGCGCCGGTTCCGTGCCGGTGAACGAGTACGGCGGCCAGGGCCCGGTGAGCTCCAGGGACAGCTCGGCGTGGCGGGCGGCCTGGGCGGCGACGAGGTCGGCGAACGGGCCGGAGCGGCCCCGGTCGATCAGGTAGGCGCCGTTGAGCACCATCGTCTCGGCGCGGCCGGTCAGCCGGCGGTCCTGGGGCGGGTGCCGCCGCGCCGCCGCGGCGTCGGCGGCGAGGGCCAGGTGCGTCGCCTCGGCACCCTCGGCGGCGCGCAGCCGCCACACGTCGTCGGCGGCCAGCCGGGCCCGGCGGCGCTCCAGGTAGGCGGTGCCCGGGCGGCCGGCGGACGGCCCGGAGGGTTCGCCGGCCGGCGACGCGGGCGGTTCGGCGTACATCTTCACGCCCCACTCGGCCCGGCCGCCGACCCGGTCCAGGACGGCCTCGAGCTCCTCGCGGCGCTGCCGGAGCATCTCGAGGACGCCGGCGTCGTCGTGGTACACGGTGGCGAGGCGGGCCGGGACGACCGCGTGCTCGCGCGCGAGCGCGGCCACGACGGCGTGGTGGGCCCGGGCCGCCCGGTCCAGCCAGGCGAGGTCCTCGAGGTTGCGGCGCAGCGCCTCCTCGCCGAACTCGGCGAGGTCGACGGGGCAGACCGCGGCGGCGAGGGCTCCGGCCGCGAGCGTGCGCACGGCACCGCCGGCGACCCCGACGAGGCCGTCGACGGCGCCGGGCTCGAGGTCACGCGCCACGGCGTGCAGCCAGACTCCGTCACTCATGCTCGTCCTCCGCGTCGCCCTGCTCGAGCTGCGCGGCCGCGGCGCCGGGCGCGAGCGGCTTGCGGGCCTGCGAGGTGAGCCACGGGTCGTGCTCCCACCAGTCGATGCCCATCTGCCGGGCCGTGTCGACGGAGGCGACCACCAGCCGCAGCTTGATCGTCAGCAGCTCGATGTCGAGCAGGCTCACCCGGATGTCGCCGACGATGACGATGCCGCGGTCGAGGACGCGCTCCAGGATGTCCCCGAGGTTCGCCGGCTGAGGCCCGGCGACGGCCGGCGAGCGGGAGGCGCCGGAGGCGAGCACGGACTCCGAGCGCGGGTTCTGGCGCATGTCAGCCGACCTCCGTGTCACCCTTGCCGCGCGAGAACCGCCGGATGCGCCGCAGCCCGGTCAGCTCACCGTCCGCGGTGACCTGGGCCCGGTAGGTCGCCAGCATGTCGCCGGACGACGGGATGCGACGGTCCTCGATGACCTCGATCTCGACCAGCCAGCCGCCGTCGTCGTCCGGCTCCAGGGCGGTGATGCCCGACGGCGCCTTGCCGGTCAGCTCGGCGACGTCGCGCATGGCCGTCGCGGCGATCATGCCCGGCGCCAGCGCCTCGCCTTCGTCGTCGTAGGTGTACCGGTCGTTGTCGGCGTTGTCGTCACGGGAACCACGCACGGCTCAGCCCTCCTGCTCGGGGTTGCCGACCGGCCCCAGCAGGCGGCTGATCAGCTCCTGCTGGCGCTGCTCGGCCTCCGCCGGGTCGATCCGCCCGGCGGCGCGGGCCTCGTCGATCTGCTGGATCTGGCGCCGGATCACCCCCGGGTCGAACAACTCGTGGTTGACCTGGTCACGGATCAGTTCGCCGGCCCAGACCACCACCCGCACCGGCGCGAGCGGGGCGGTCAGGATCGCGGTGATGAGGCCCATCGTTGATCTCCGCCAATCTCCGTCAGTCTCCCGGGCGCAGGTCCGCGACGAAGTCGTACGGCGCGATCGGACCGAGCAGCCGGATGGTGATCTTCCCTTCCCGGTCCGTGGCCAGCTTCTCGACCGTCCGCACGAGGTCGTGCTCCCGGTCCAGGCCGGTGAGCACGGCCACCGTGGCGGCCTCGTACTCGCCGGTCGCCTCGCGGGTGACGACGCCGGCGGCCAGCGGCGCGACGGCCTCGGCCAGCGCCCGGCTGTCCGTCTGCCGGCGGGCCTCGATGGCCTCGTTGACGGCCTGGCCGAGCGCGATCCGCTCGCCGTGGACCGCCTCCTCGGGCTTGCCGCGGACCGCCGCCTGCAGCTGTTGAATCCGCGGGTCCTCCGCGAGCACGTCCTGCAGCACCGTGTCCTGCACGTACTGGGCGGAGACCACGTACTGCGCCTTGCCGTCCAGCTGGCGCAGCGCCGCTTCGAACTCGTCGTGGTGGGCCGCGAGCAGCTCGTCGACGACCGCCTGCCGGTCCGTCACCACCGCGCCGAAGCGCACCGGCAGCACCGGTACCACGGCGGCGGTCGCGTCCAGCAGCGCCTCGTGGCCGAGCAGGTCGTCGGGCGTGCCGAGCGGGCGGTCGAGGTCGAGCTCGCTCACCAGGGCCGCGATCCGGCCGTGGCGCACCACCGTCACGGGGGTGGAGTCCCCGCCGACGCCCCGGGCCGCGGGGTCGGCTTCGACGTCGGCCGGGACGATGCCGTAGATGTAGACGCCGGTGACGGCCGCCATGTCAGTCTCCCTCCCGTCGCCGCCGGCGGGGCGCCCGCTCGGGCTCCTCGTCAGGTTCGAGGATGTCGCGGACCTTCTCGCCGGCCGCCTCGAGCACGCCCTTCGTCTTGTGTTTGGCGCCGCCCTGCGTTATGTCCCCCACGAGCTCCGGCAGCCCGGCCTTCTCCTGGGAGATGTCCAGCCGGTTGACCGCCTCGGCGAAGCGCAGATAGGTGTCGACGCTGGCCACCACGATGCGGGCGTCGATGGTCAGCAGCTCGATGCCGACGAGCGAGACCCGCACGTACGCGTCGATGACGAGTCCCTTGTCGAGGATCGTGTCGATCACCTCGGCCAGTGACGTTGATGTCGGCCGTTCGATGCCGCCGCCGCCGCGCGGCTGCAAGGACGTGCTCATCGTCCACCCCTCCGATCGCCGCTACTCGGCTCCCGCCGCGCCCGCACGGGCCGCTCCGCGCGCTCGGGGCGTTCGGGGCGCTCGGGGCGTCGCCGCGGCCGTGCGGGCCGCTGCGGGCCGCGATCCTCCGGCTCCTTGGCCTCGCCCTTCTCGGGCTCTTCCTCTTCCTCCTCGGGCTCTTCTTCTTCCTCGGGCTCCTCCTCTTCTTCCTCTTCCTCTTCGGGCTCCTCGGGCTCCTGCTCCTCGGCTTCCTGGGGCTTCCGCTCCTCCTGCTCCTGCTCCTCGCGGAGGGCGGTCTCGTGGTCCTTTACGACCTGGCCGTCACGGATCTCGCCGCGCCAGCCCTCGACGTCCTCCTGGTTCATGACCGTCTGCGTCATGACGTGCCGCCGGAAGTGCTTGAACTCCAGCCGGGCCCGGCGGCCCTGGGCTCGCCACAGGTTTCCGGTGCGCTCGAACAGACCCTGCGGGTGGTACTCCATCGCCAGCATGATTCGCGTCAGGTTCGGCGCAAGCTCGTGGAAGGTGACCGAGCCGTCGACGTGGCCCTTGGCCCCCTTCGAACGCCAGACGATGTTGTAGTCCGGGATCTGCTGGACGATCGTGGCCTCCCAGGTGCGATGCGACCAGAAGACCTGGGCCTTCCAGGTGTTCTTCTCGTCCGACTGCTGTTCGACGCTCTCGACCTTCTTCATGAAGCTCGGGAACTGGGCGAACTGCGTCCACTGGTTGTAGGCGACCTTCACCGGCACGCCGACGTCCTGTGACTCCTCGATGTTGGTGAGCTTCAGCTTCTTGGGCTTGCTGCCTCGGCCGAACAGGCCCTTGATCTTCTCCTTGATGCCGGCAAACCCGCCGGAGAACGCCGCCCGGGCCGGTGACTTACCCTCGGCGAGCTTCTGGGCGCCGGCCGCGGCGGCCTTGAGCTTGGGTTCGCCCGATTGGTCGGCGTACTCGGTCAGGCGGTCCGTCACCGAGCCGACCCGCCGGCCGACCGCATTGATCGCGCGGCGCCCGGCGGCCGCCGCCAGCCCTTGCAGCTGCTCCAGCAGCAGCTGGCCGAGCTTCTCGCCGAAGCCGCTCGTGGCTCGCCCGCTCGCTTGTCCAGCCATGGTCCGTTAACCCTCTCCGCGCCGGCGCACCGACGGACGGCGAACCTGTCGCCGGCCGGCCTTCACCAGCTCCTCGTCCTCGTCCTCGTCTTCGTTCTCGCCCTCCTCCTCGTCCTCGTAGTCCTCCTCGTCCGCCTCTTCGGCCCGCGGCCGCGAGCGGCGAGTGCCCCTGGCCGCGCGGGTCCGGCGGGTCGGGGTCTCCTCGGGCTCCTCTTCTTCCTCCGGCTCCGGCTCCTCGGCCCCCTTGCCGGCTCGTTCGCGCAGCCGGTCGCTGAGCGAGCCGATCCGGCTGGTGACCGCGGTTCGCGCGGCGTCCTTCGCGGCCGTGACCAGCGGGGCGCCCATCTCGCCGAGCTTGCCGAGCTCCGGCGTCGACTTGAGCGCGCGAACGCCGTGGTCCAGCAGGGTGCCGGGCCGGCTGAGGCGGCCGGACATCGCGGCCGCGGCCAGCAGCAGGCCCCAGCGCAGCTTGTGCTGGCGCCCGAGCAGATAGCCGACTCCGGCCGCCAGTGCAACCTGTGTCTTGCAGTTCATGGCCTCTCCCTCGGCGTGATGGCCGACCGGCACCTGGCCTGTACGACGCCGCCACGATGGACGGCCGGCGTGAAGATGAACTGGCGTGTGAGCCTCACAGAACCGGCCAGCTACCCCCCAGCCCCCAGGGTGAAACCGTGAATCGGTTCGCCGGCCCGGACGCCGCCTGGCGTCCGTCCGCATCGCCGCGGGCCGGATCGCGGCCCGATGCTAGGATGATCGGCGTCAATCGATAGCCGTTCGGCTGGCACCATCGAGCCGATCGGTCGATGCGATCCGGGTATCGCCTCGCCGTCGAATGAATAGTCAGTCGTCGCTGTCTGCCGGCGCGGCCGATCGGACCGGCCGGGAGGATGCCGTGATCGACGCGCTCAACGTTGCCGCCGTGGTGCGGGACGCGGCCCGGTTGCACGCCGTCGTCGCCACCGGTCTGCACGCGCAGCCGACGCCCTGGTGCGACCGGCTCGCCGAGCTGGCGAGCCGGATACTCCACGTGCCGGTCGTCCTGCTCGTCCTGGTGGAGCGGACCCGGCAGATCATGCCCGGATCGGTCGGGCTGCCCGAGCCGTGGCAGCGTCGGCGGGAGACGCCGCTGACCCACTCCATCTGCCAGTACGTCGTCGGCTCCGGCCGCCTCCTAGCGGTCGCCGACGTGCGGCGTGACCCGGTCCTGCACACCAGCCACGCGATCCGTGACCTCGGCGTCGCCGCCTACGCGGGCGCCCCGCTGCGCGGCCCCGGCAACCAGGTCGTGGGAGCGCTGTGCGCCATCGACGTCGAGCCCCGCGCGTGGACCACGGCGGAGCTGAGCACCCTGCACCGGCTCGCGGCCCGGTGCGCGAGCCGGCTCGGGGCACCGGGCGAGGCCCAGCCGCCCGGGCCCGACGCCGGCGGCCTGCTGTGGAAGCCGGCCTTCCCGCCGGCCCTGACCCTGGACCGAAGGCCACCGGCGCCCGGCGGCACCGGCGAATTGGCCCTGACCGGCCGCTGGAGCGGCGAGCCCGTCACCGCGATCGTCCGGACCGCGGACAGCCCCGATGCCCTGAGCCGGTTCCGCCGCCGCGCCGAGATCGCGGCGGCGATGCGCCGCGACCCGCCCAGGGTGCCGGTCGAGGAGCATCGCTGGCACGACGATCGCGTCCTCGTCGTCAGCCGGGCCGTGGGCGAACCGCTGCACCAGCGCCCCGACCGCCGGCTGCGGCTCGGCGGCGGCGAATGGGCGGCGGTCGTGCGCGCCGCCGCGCTGCTGTCCACCTGGCAGCCGCGGGCCGAGGACGCCCGGCGGTGGACCGTCGACTACCCCGCGTGGATCAACCGGTACGAACGTGCGGGCCACCTCACGCCCGACGAGGCCGGGCGGCTCACCGCGCTGCTGCGCCGCTGCGAGCAGGACCGGACCTTCGCCCACGGCGATCTCACCCTGCGCAACGTCATCCGGCTCCCGTCACGCCGGCTCACACTGAAGGGCTTCGCCGAAGGCGGGATGTACCTCGCCGGGTGCGACCTCGCCGCGCTCGCGCACGCCGCCCCCGACGCGGCGTGCCGCTGGGTGGTGCGGCAGCGCGCGGTCGAGGCCGACATCGTCGAGCCGTTCGCGATCAACCTGCTGCTGCGGGCGGCGGGCCAGGCCGCCCTCGCGCGGCCGGCGGCCTCGGCCGACCGGCTCGCCCGCCTGCTCCGCGCCCGGCGCGACGCACTTGGTCTGCTGCGGGACCTCGGCGTGTGACGCCTCCGCGCCGCGGGCGGGGCGCCTGCGGCCCCGCCCGCTGTCGTGTCGGACATCATCGGAATTTTCCCGTTACCGTGCCGATCGGACTTCGGCGCGGCGATCGGGTGACTACCCGCCCGGCGGCGCCGAACCTCACACCACCGGGCGATGTCAGGACCGGGCGGCGGCGCGACGCCGGCGGAAAGCCCGCGCGATCGCGACGACGGCGGTCGCTGCCAGCAGTACCGGGCACCAGCAGGCCCAGCGCGAAGGTCGCGCCCTGTGCGAGCGCCGGCCAGCGGGCCGGAAACGCCGCGGGGGCGGGCACCGGGCCGCCGAACCGCCCCTCGCCGAGCAGGCCCTGGGCGATGTCGATGGAGCTGACCGCGGCCGGCGGGTCCAGCAACCGACCTGCGTGGCGCTGTGATCCTGGCCGTGCGCGCGGCTGAAACAATCCCGGTGTGACCGAGATTGACGAGGTTCTGCACCGGTTAGGCAAGGCGTTTGTGGCGGGTCTCCGGCAGCCCGGCTACCAGCTGACCACCGTGCAATCCTGGGGTCACCGAAGCCAGACGTACACCATGGCGGGTGAGCCGGCATTGCTCGGCCGCTGGAACAACCTGGACCTCAGCAATGCCATGGCGGCGCTGCCCAGGGTTGCCGGTCAGGATTTGACGGTCGAGATGATCGGCGACCCGAACGGGACGTACACGATCCACTGGTCGTGGGCTGTGCCATCCCTGCCTGCCCGGATTGTCCTCGACGAGCAGTACCGCATGCCCGGACATGAATTGCCGCCGGCCCGTTCACCTGGTGTCGCCAATACCAGTGTCACCGATTTCTCGGTGCTGGCCGAGGTCGAGCGACTGGTCGACGAGTTCGTCGCGCAGCACCATCCGCAGGGGTACGCACCGGGCTACTCCGAGGAGGAGATCCTTGCCGCCGAACAACAGCTCGGGGTGCGGCTGCCGGAGGATCTGCGGGCACTCTACCGGCTGGTCCATGACGACAGCGGCGAGTCGGGACTGCTCGACCCGTTCGTTCTCGCACCTCTTGACGTGCTCGTCGAGTGGAACCGCAAGAACCATCCCGGCTACCACGACGGCCCGTTCGACGACGCGGTGATCTTTGACTGCGTGCCGAGCGGGCACGTGCGCCGAGTGTCGTCGAGCAACGGCTGGGTCACATTCGCTCGCGACTACGGCATGAACTTCGCGGCCGTCGACCTCGATCCAGGACCGCTAGGCCGCATCGGGCAGGTTGTCAGGCACGGACGAGACGTGTGGTCGCCGGTCGAATACGTCACCGCCTCGGTCACCGACTTACTCCGCCGCGCGATCGCGACGCTTGACGACGAGCGCCCGTCACCGCCGGACCCCGAGATCACTGTGGAGAGCATCGCGGACCTGCCGGTAACGGCCCAGGGGGTTGTGCTTCGCGCGAAAGGCCCAGTTCGTGTCGCCGACTTCGAGCCCTTCACGAACCTTCGATCCATTGTGATACGTGGGAATGCGCCACTGGTGGACATGACGCTTTCCGCCAGATTGCCGGTCGAACGCCTGCTAGTGGAGGCGGCACGATGGGAATTCGCTGCGCTGCCGCCGACCATCATCGACATCACCCTGAGCGGCAACGACGGGTCGACGCCGGTCGCCGATCTGGCCACCCTGCCGAACCTGGTCCGTCTAGATCTGTCCGGGGCGACGGTGCCGGACATCGAGATGATCGCCGCGTTCCCCGCATTGCGAGTGTTGACCCTCAACTGCCGTCAGTGGACGGAGCTACTGGCCACCGGCTGGAAACCGGCTCAGCTGGCCGCTGCCGGACTGGGCGGCTCCGCCGGAGTGCGTGACGCTGCCCGCTGGTTGCAGGCCTTCGGCCACCAAGGCACCTTCCGCACCATCACCGGCGGTCACTGAACGTCAAAGTCAGGGTGCACAACACCTTGCCACGTCCGCGCACCTCACGGAACAACACCCGGCACACACAACCAAGCGCCGTCCCACCGAGCACGCCATCCGAACCAAACATCATGATCACGTGCGCCGACATGCCACCGTCCGGTCCATCCGAGGCACAGAACGAATAGAGTTTTGCTCGTGTCCTCTGTCTGGACGTTCCCGATCTTCCTGTTCGCGTTCTCGATTCTGGCGATCACACGATATTGGGTTCCGGAGCGATGGCGCGGCCGTGAGCGCCGATACGCGGCGCTCACGGCGGGAATCGGCGCAGTCTTCCTGGCGGCCGCGGTGCTCGGCTGGTCCGGCTGGCTCGTGACGTTAATAGGTGCCGGGATCTTGGCGCTGTCTGCCCTCGCGGTCACGCGCATCTGGACGCCGTCAAGACTTCGCGGATTCGAATCGCCCTTCGCGGTGCTGACGGTCGGGTTCGCAGTCGTTTTCATACCCGGTGGCGTGTACCTGCAGACCGACGATGAGATGCGCGGCGCGGTTCCGATCCTTCTGCTCACCGGCCTCGCTGTCACCGTAGCGGGCTTGGTCTTCGTAGTGCGTCGTGAGAGCCGACTACGCCGGGAGAATGGCATCGGCCCACTCCAGTGACGCTCTGCGGGCTCGGGTGCGGCCAACCCGTGATCCAAGTCCCCACGGGCCCAACGGCGGCCGGGCAGATCCCGTCACCAGCAGTGACCAGTCGATGAGCGGACACTCCCATGCCGTCCCAGCGCCGACTGCGATACAGCTTCGCGGCCCGGCAGCACTCGTGAACGCCGGAGACCGGGTATGCCTATGGGCGGCGGCGGTCGGCAGAGATTCGGTTACGGCGTCTCTTCCGCGGCGTTGTCGGTTGCGCTGTCGGTGAGTGGAATCGATAGCATGCCCGGGATCCGCCGGTCATAGCGTTCGATCTCCAGCTCCGCCTTGCGCACCTCCAGCGCGGCCTGCCGGTTCTGCTCCTCAGCCAGCTTCGCCTTCGCCTGCTCCAACTTGACCTTCTCCTTGGCCATCGCCAATTTGAACTCGTGCCGGCGGGACTGGAGGTGCTGTACGAAGCCCGCGGTACCGCCGCCGAAGAGGAACAGGAATATGACGATGTACCAGAACACGTCGTCGAACTTCACGGCGCCTCCGTAGGCCGGGCGACTTTCCTGGGGCGAGCTGACGGAACCGCGACGCGGCAAGGCCACCATATGAGGATGCGTCAACTCCGATGGCTCGAATGCACGGCAAGTCATCGCCGCCGAGGGCCAGGGCGCCGGGGAATACGTCGCTGAAATGTGCCGGATGCGTGAGGGCTCAGTCTCCTGAGTGGCCGCAGAAGTGGATGTGGTCGGGCTGGCCGTCGCGGTAGCTGATGACGTACGTACCGATCCACCGGTCTCGTTCGCTGGCGGCGTCGGCACTCATCCATGCTTGTACCTGGCCCGTCGAGGGAGTGACGATGCCGAAGGTGGAGATGAGGTTGTCGGCCGGCAGCGGCGAGACCGTTGCGAACGTCGGCTGGTTCGACACGCCGTTGGCCATGTCGATGATCGAGTGGGTACCCGAGTGCGGCTGCGCCGTCACGAGTGTGTCGGGGTCGACTGGCGCCGGCCGGGATTTGCGCTCCAACCAGTCCTCGACAGTGGCGTCATAGCGTTTCGGGTCGGTGTGCCGCGGGGCGAGACTCGCTCGGAATTCCTCCTCCGTCAGATCGAGGTCGACGTCCCGCGGCTCGCGGTAGTACTCACCCCGGTCGTAGATCTGCTGCCGCAGCTGCTGCAGCGCGGCGTTCACATCGGCCTGGTAGTTCACGGTGTACGACCATGCAGAGGAGCCCATCAATACCTCTCCGGCCCATGTGTGCGGTGCGAGCGATGCCGCCGACCGTGAGTGTAAGGACGGTGAACCCCGTCGCGCCGCGTGGCGAACATCCGGCGCCATGTCGTCGCGCCGGTCGCGGAGACGGGCTGTGGCCTTCGTCGAGTTCGACGAAGGGGCGAGCTGTCGGCATCCCGAGGCCGATGAGATGTCCGGGGCGCAAATCGCGGTCCTGAGCGAGCGCCCCGCCGAAGAGTCCCTCGAAGACCTGGCCTGACTCGGTCCTAGCCCTTGAGCAGCTGCCGTGCCATCACGATGCGCTGGATCTGGTTCGTGCCCTCGTAGATCTGGGTGATCTTCGCGTCGCGCATCATGCGTTCCAGGGGGAAGTCCTTCGTGTAACCGTAGCCGCCCAGCAGCTGCACCGCGTCCGTCGTCACGGCCATGGCCACGTCCGAGGCGAAGCACTTCGCGGCCGCGCCGAAGAACGTCAGGTCCGCCGCCTCGCGCTCCGAGCGGCCCGCCGCCGCGTAGGTCAGCTGGCGCGCCGCCTCCAGCTTCATGCCCATGTCGGCGAGCATGAACTGGACGCCCTGGAAGTCGGCGACGGGGCGGCCGAACTGCCGGCGCTCGCGCACGTAGTCCCGCGCGTGGTCGAGGGCGCCCTGTGCGATCCCCACGGCCTGGGCGGCGATGGTGATCCGGGTGTGGTCGAGGGTGCGCATCGCCGTGGTGAACCCGGTGCCCGGCTCGCCGATGATGCGGTCGGCGGGGATGCGGACGTTGTCGAGGTACACCTCGCGCGTCGGGCTGCCCTTGATGCCCAGCTTCTTCTCGGGGGCGCCGAAGCTCACGCCCGCGTCCGACCGCTCGACCACGAACGCGGAGATGCCCGCGTCGGTCGTGGCGAAGACGGTGTAGTACAGCGCGACGCCCGCGTTGCTGATCCAGCGCTTGACGCCGTTGAGGACCCACGTGTCGCCGTCGAGCACCGCGCGGGTCTTCATGCTCGCCGCGTCGCTGCCCGCGTCGGGTTCGGAGAGGCAGTACGCGAACATCGCCTCGCCGCGGGCGACCGGCGGCAGGTAGCGCTCGCGCAGCGCGGGCGACCCGGACAGCAGCAGGGGCATGGTGCCCAGCTTCGCGCCGGCGGGGATCAGCGATGACGCGGCGCAGGCCCGGGCGACCTCCTCGACCACGATGACCGTGGCGAGGGCGTCCGCGCCGGGGCCGCCGTAGGCCTCGGGGACGTGCGGGGCGTGGAAGTCGGCGGCGCGCAGGGCATCGAAGGAGGCCTGCGGGAACTCGCCGGTCTCGTCCGCGGCCGCGGCGTTGGGGGCGACCTTGTCGTCGCAGAGCGCGCGCACGGCCGCGCGGATGGCGTGATGCTCCTCGGACAGCTCGAACACGGCCGGACAGTACCAGCCGGTCGGTATGCAACGGCAGTCTTGTATCGGCCCAGGTCGCGTGGTAGATACCTTCCAGTCGGTATTAATAGGAGGGTGCGGTGACCAGGGCGACTCGGGCGGGCATGGAGTTCATCAGCGCGCTCGATCAGGGCAGCCTCGGCGGGCTCGGCCGGCTCTGCGCGCCGGGGGCGACCTGGTGGGTCGACACCGGACCCGACCGGCTCGGCGGCGATCCGCGGCTGGCCCCGGACGGCAGCGGCCGCTTCCCGCTGCACGGGCGCATGACGATGGACCGCAAGCTCGCCCTCATGCGCGAGCAGGGGCCGGGTGCGTTCCCGACCGGCTGCCGGCAGATCCCGCGCCGCGTGGTCGTCGGCGACGACTGGTGCGTCATCGAGGTCGACGGCCACGGCGTGCACGCGAACGGCCGCACCTACGCCAATCGCTACGGCTTCGTCTTCGACGTCGACGCGCGGGGCGCGATCACGTCGGTGCGCGAGTACCTGGACACCCTGCACGCCCAGGACGTCATCGGCGACGGCGAGCCCGTGCCGCGCACCGGCCTGGATCACGTGCCCGAGGCGGGCGAGCCGCTGCCGGAGCCCGCGGGGGCGATGTGGCCGGCGCTGGCCCGCGGGGACATCGACGCGTTCGCGGCGCTGTTCGCCGCAGACGCCACCTGGTGGACGGACTCGGGGCGGGACCGGCGGCGCGGGCGCCACCACGGCACGGGCGACATCGACGCGAACGGCCCGTTCCACGGCACGGTCGCGATGGCCGACAAGCTCGCCCAGATGCGCCGGCGACTCGCCGACGGCGCGTACCGCTCGGCCGCCGTCACCGTGACCCCGCACCGCTGGCTCGCCGACGACACGCTGGTCGCCATCGAGGCGAGCGGCGACGCGCTGCTGAGCGACGGCGGGAGGTACCAGAACCGCTACCTCTGGATCGTCGACGTCCGCGACCACGGGATCGCCGCGGTCCGGGAGTACTGCGACACCCTGCACCTCGCCGACCTGATGGGCCTGCTGTGAACTCCAACGACCTGCGCCACGTGCTGACCACCACCCGCGCGATCCGGCGCCGGCTCGACTACGACCGGCCCGTGGACCTCGCGGTGCTCGGCGAGTGCCTGCAGCTCGCCCTCCAGGCCCCCACCGGCGGCGGTGCCGAGGACTGGCGCTGGGTCGTCGTCGCCGATCCCGCGCGCAAGGCCGAGCTCGCCGCGCTGTACCTCGAGGCCTACCTCGAACACGTCCACAAGCCTCTGCACAGCGACGAGGGCACCGCCCACAGCACGGTCCAGGGCCGCCTCGGCGGCGTCGGCGCCGACGGCCGGGTCAACCCGCGAACCGCGCGCATCCTCGACGGGGCCGAGCACCTGGCGCACAACATCGGCCGGGCGCCGTACCTCGTCATCCCCTGCGCCACCCGCCCGAACCCGGCGCACGGCGGCGCGGGCACGCACTCGGCGGTGTACGGCTCGCTGTACCCGGCGATCTGGCAGTTCAACCTGGCGCTGCGGGCCCGCGGGCTCGGCACCTGCATCACCACGCTCCACCTGCACCACGCCGAGCGGGCCGCGGCGCTGCTCGGCATCCCCGCCGACGCGCTGCAGATCACGCTGCTGCCCGTCGCGTACACCGTCGGCACCGACTTCCGCCCCGCCGCCCGCCGCCCGGTCGGCGAGGTCGCGTACCTCGACCGGTGGGGCGCGCCGCTGCCCTACTCGGACCAGCCCTGGGGAGAGACCCACGCATGAGCGATCCCGTCATCCGCGACATCGACGAGGTACTGAGCACCACCCGCGCCGTGCGCCACCGCATGGACTTCGACCGGCCCGTCGGCCGCGAGGTCGTCGAGGAGTGCCTGCGCCTCGCTCAGCAGGCGCCGATGGGCTCCAATCTCGAGGACTGGCGCATCGTCTGCGTCGACGATCCGGACCTCAAGAGCAGACTTTCGCAGCTGTACTCCGAAGTCTGGTACGAGACCGTCGAGGCCCCCCTGGCCAGCGGCGAGGCCGCGACCGTCACGCGCCTGTCCCCGTCGGTGCGCCCCGACCCCGTCGCCGCGGCGCGGCAGCAGCGGGTGCTCGCGGCGGTGAAGTACCTCGTCGACCATCTCACCGAGGTGCCGGTGCTCGTGATCCTGTGCAGCACCAAGCCGATCCCCGAGCGGCCGGTCGGCGGGGCCGCGTCCGGGTACTACGGCTCCGTCTTCCCGTTCGCGTGGTCCTTCCAGCTCGCCCTGCGCTCGCGCGGCCTCGGCTCGGTGATGGCCACCGCGATGGCGCACAAGGCCCGCAAGGTCCAGGCGGTGCTGGGCCTGCCCGACGACTGGCGCCCGATCACGCTGCTGCCGGTGGCGTACACCAAGGGCCTCGACTTCCGCCCGGCCGCCCGCGCCGAGCTCAAGGACGTGGCGTTCTGGAACGGTCCGGCGTGAGGGCCGCCTACGTCGCCGAGCCGTCGGCCGAGGACCCGGCCGGAGCCGTGCGCGTCGGCGAGGTGCCGGTGCCCGAGGCGCCCCCGGGCTGGGTCGGCGTCGACGTGCGCGCCGGCGCGCTCAACATGCACGACGTGTTCACCCTCCGCGGCGTGATGACGCCCGCGGGCCCCGGGCCGCACGTCATCGGCAGCGACGCCGCGGTTGTCCACAATGGACGGGATTTCGTCGTGTACCCCGTGCTGCCGGCCGAGACCGGAGGCCGGACGGTCGCCCACGCCACCCTGTTGCCCGACGCCGGGCACGGCGTGCTCGCCGAGCGCATCGTGGTGCCCGAGGCCCACCTGGTGCCCAAGCCGGCCGGGCTGTCCTGGGAGGAGGCGGCCTGCCTGCCGACCGCGTGGCTGACCGCCTACCGGATGCTGTTCACCAAGGCCCAGGCCGGTCCCGGGCGGGTCGTGCTCGTCCAGGGCGCCGGCGGGGGAGTCGCGACCGCCGCGACCGCCCTCGCCGTCGCGGCCGGTGCCACGGTCGTCGTCACGTCCCGCTCGGCGGCCAAGCGCGAGCGGGCCCTCGCCCTCGGCGCGAGCGCCGCGCTGGACAGCGGGGCCCGGCTGCCGCAGCTCGCCGACATCGTGGTCGAGACCGTCGGGCCGGCCACGTTCGAGCACTCGATGGCCTCGACGCGCGCCGGCGGCACCGTCGTCGTCTGCGGCGGCTCGACCGGCTTCACGGCGCCGCTGCACCTGGCCCGGCTCTTCGCCCGCGAGGTGACCGTGTGCGGCTCCACGATGGGCACGCTGGAGGAGTTCCGGGCGCTGGTCGAGTTCGTGGACGCGCACGGCATCCGGCCCGCGGTCGACAGCACCGTGGAGCTCGACGGCGTGGGACGGCAGGCGGGGCGCATGCTCGCCGGGGACGCGTTCGGCAAGCTCTGCGTGCGCGTGTCATGAGCGGGCCCGTCGAGATTTCCCGGCGCGGTGCCGCGCTCTGGGCGCGCATCGACCGTACCGATGCCGCCAATGCCTGCGGGTCCACGGTCATGGCGGGGCTGGAGTCGTGGCTGTCCCGGGCCGGCGAGCCCGGCGTGCGGGTGCTCGTGCTGACCGGGACCGGCCGGCACTTCTGCGCCGGCGCCGACATGGTCGAGGGCACGGCGCTGCTCGGCGACCAGCCGGCCCTGCGCGCGTACCTCGACCGCGGCCGCCGGCTGGTCCGCGCGGTGCGGGCCAGCCCGGTGCCGACCATCGCCGCGGTCAACGGCGTCGCGTTCGGGGGCGGGCTGGAGCTGCTGCTGGCGTGCGACCTCGCGATCGCCGCCGACACCGCCCGCATCGGCGACCGGCACATCGCCGCCGCCCAGGTGCCGGGCTGGGGCTCCAGCGTGCTGCTGCCCCGCGCGATCGGCCCGGCCGCGGCCCGGCGGCTGCTGCTCACCGGCGAGACCTGGACCGGCCTGGAGGCCATGGCCAACGGCCTGGTAGGCGAGTGCGTGCCCGCCGACGCCCTCGGGTCCCGCGCGACCGCCCTCGCCGAGCACCTGGCGTCCCTCGACCCCGCGGCCGTGGCGCGCATGCTGCGCGTGGCCCGCCCCGTCATCGACGAGGCGGAGTGGGACCGCGAGTGGCAGACCCTCACCGAGCATCTCGCGTCCCAGGAGTAGCCCATGCGTACCCCGCACAAGACCACCGTCGCGAACCCGGACGCCCTGCTGGAGCTGGTCGGCGCCGAGCTCGGCGCGAGCGGGACCCGGATCATCACCCAGGAGCAGGTGAACACCTTCGCCGACGTGACCGGCGACCACCAGTGGATCCACGTGGACGTGGAGCGCGCTCGCTCGGGCCCGTTCGGTACGACCATCGTGCACGGCTTTTTCACCCTGGCCCTCGTCCCGCTGCTGCTGGCCGACATCCTGGAGGTCGAGTCGTACTCCATGGGCGTCAACTACGGCCTGGACCGCGTCCGGTTCGTGAAGCCGCTGCCGCCCGGCACCGAGATCCAGGCGACCGCGACGCTGGTGTCGGCGACCCCGATCGACGGCGGCGTCCAGGCGAAGGCCGCGGTCGTGGTCGAGTTCGCCGCGGACGGCCAGACCTGCTGCGCCGCCGAGTCGGTGTTCCGCTACTACGCCTGACAGCGATGCTGCCGGGGTGGGCACCGACACCGTTGCGCTCGCCGCGTCCCTCCTCGGCCAGCCGCTGCGTCTCGTGGGCGACCTGGGCGGCTCACGCCGATCGCGGGTCCTGCGCTGCGAGGCGGCCGACGGGTCCGTCATCGTCAAGCGCTTCGTGTCCGACGACGGCGGCGCCGAGCGCGAGGCGGTCGGCCTGGCCGTGTTCGACCCGCCTTTCTGGTGGAGCCGAGCCCAGCCGACGTCCTGTGGCCGACGGACACCTGCCCCGACAACGCCGTCCTGGCCGGCGACGGCTGGTGGTTCCTGGACCTCGAGGGAACCGACGTCGGCCACGCGGCCCTCGCGGCGGCCTCCACGGTGCTGCCGTTCGCCACCTGCTGGTGCGTGTTCGACCCGCCGCCGGGCCTCACCGACGAGTTCTTCGCCGCGTTCACCGCCGGGCTCGGGTCGCACGCCCCCGAGGCCGTCGCGGCGCCGGACTGGCCTCGCCACGTGACCGCCGCGTGCGCGGCCTACGTCAGTTTCAACACCGCGTGGTTCCTCGACGGCGCGAACGAGGGGCGCCCGAGCGCCGGCCCGGCCGGCCGCTCGCCGAGCTACCGGCAGCTGCTGACCTCCCGCTGGCGCTGGGGCGCCCTGGCCCTGCGCGACGACTTCCCCGCGCTGTCGGCCGCCTTGCGCGCCGCGGCCGGCTGGGCGTCGCGCACCTGGGGCGGCGACGCGGAGACGACCGGCTGCCCGGCCTTCCGCTAGAACGCGCCGTTGACCAGGTCGTGGAGGGTCTCGAGGGTCTCCTCCCACGGGGTTCGGGGCCGTCCACATCGCACACCAGAAGCGCGGCACTCGGGTTCGGGACGCAGATCGACGTGCAGCCGATCAGCGATGGCACCGTGGGTGGGGCGTGGGGCGACGGCGTGACTGGGCGGGCCGTAGCCCGGTACGTCGGCAAGTACGTCACCAAGTCCGCCGAGTCGGCCGGCGCGACCCCACGCCCGATCAAGCGGGTGTCCGATCTGGAGTACCTGCACCTTCCGGCGCACACCGCACGGATGGCGCGAGCTTGCTTCGACCTGGCGGCGATCCCGGCGTACGGGGAGCTGAACCTGCGGAAGTGGGCGCACATGCTCGGGTACCGCGGACACTGCGCTACCAAGAGCCGGGTCTACTCCGTCACCTACGGGCAGCTCCGGCAGGACCGGCGGCAGCACCGGGACGCCGAGCGGCGAGCCCGGCATGGACTGCCCGAGCTTGGTGGGCGCCTGGTCGTCATCGACTCCGAGTGGACCGTCATCCAGACCGGCCTCTCCTACGGTGAACGACCGATCGTCGATGCTATCCGCCTGCGGCAGCGAACTGCGGCAGCGATCAGAGCCCAGCGGGCCGCCTCGTGACAGCCACTCGTGACCGCCATGGGTGGTTACAACTTTCTCTACAGGGTCAAGGCGCCGCTGGCGCGGCGCAACCGGGGCGCCCGGGGCACTTCGCCCGCCCGCTTCGGCTTCGCCTACGCGGGCGGCAAGCGCCGGCGCCCGACAGCGGATTCGTATACGTGCAGTTCTACGGTTCAGTGGGCTTCTTTGCGATCTTCGGCTAACACAACAGCCTGCAATCTGATCAGCCGGACCCCGAAGCGACTGGCTCGTCAGGCCAGCGCGGCCACAGCTTGAAGCACGGCGGCCGCTGACGAGACTGGCAGGATCAGCTCCACCCCCAAGAACGGCTTCGATAGGTGCCAGGGCCGCACCGTTGGCACGTCGAGCTTCACCATCTCGATGTACTCGCCGGAGCCGTCATCGTAGGCGGTCTTGAAGACGTACAACTCGACGGTCGGATCGTCCGTCTCGATCACGATCGGTTCGGAGCGGTGAAGCTGGTCGGCCTCGTCCAAGTACGCCGTGCAAGCCGCCTCGGAACACCAGTCGGGGTGATACGCGGAGTTCATCGCCGCTCCTAGTCGCAGTACCTTGGGACACGTCCCCCGGGATCTCAGCCGCAGAAACGCCGGGGAGCGTCACCCGCAGCGGCGTGGCCCCCGCCGACCGAGTTCCTCGGCGAACATCAGCGCCACCGCCGCGATCTCATGAGCACCGGCGATGGCATCCCGCCACGTGCCGCCGAGGCCGGACGAGAACTCGATCTCGGAGTCCCCGTCGTGGACGAACATGACGACGTCGTCATCGACGAACTCGATCCGGGCACGAGCGCCCCGCACGTCGAGCGAGCCGATGCGTACCGGCTCCGCAGTCTCAACGGCAGCGTCACCAGCCTGCATGGACACCTCCTGCGGATCACCGCCACCACGTCCAGTGAGCGGCTGTTCATCCACAGTCTTGCGATCACCGGGAGCGTTGAGAACAACTGCGGTGTCCGTCGATGTCCGCGCCTGTCCGGGCGCGGCGGACAGTCAGCTCGTCAGCTCCCGCTGCGCCGGACGGAATGCAAGGCAGGCGTCGCGGAGGTCCTTCGCCTCACGGACGCCGGTGCTCTCCACACCGGCAAGGACCTCAGCAGCGCGCCACCAGTTGGATGGGACGATCCGTCCCGAGGTGACCGCCGACAGCGCCTCGGCGCTGGCCTCGTCCGGTCGATCGGCGGCCAGGAGCGCGAGGGCCAGGTCGAGGCGGGCAGATGCGACCCGACGCGGACGTGGGACGCCGCCGGGCTCGGACAGCAGCTCGTCGATGGCAGTGCGGGCGAACTCCTCCGCCGCCGGGTCGCCGACCCAGGCCAAGGTCGTAGCGGTGTACGAGATGGCCTTCGCCGGGTCGTAGCGGTAGTGATGCTCCGCGTGCTCCGGCGTGGGCAGGTTGCTCACCAGCCGCGCGACCCGTTCCAAAGCATCGCGGGTCTCCCCGGCCTTGCCCATTCGTGCCCAGGCGCGGCCCTCCTGGGCGGTCGCCTGGATGAGCGCCGACCCGCCGGACGGGGCGAGTGCTCGCGCCTGCTGCGACAAGGCAAGGGCCTCCGCATACCGGCCGTCCGTCAAGACATCCCAGGCCCGCGTCTCCATACACCACGCACGGATCTCGTCCTGTCCGGCATGCGCGGCCATCTGTTCCGCCGTGGCCAGCCAGGCTTCGGCGGCCGGTCGCTGCCGGAGGTCAATGTGCAGCGTGGCGGCCAGGAGCGAGAGCCAGCCGCCGACGACGAGCAGGCGGCGCTGAGCGTCGATCGTCATCCGCGCGTCGACCAGGCCGGTCACGTAGCCGAGGTACCGCCGGACCTGCGGCAACAGGTCAGCCGGCGGGGTGGCGGCATAGCTCATCGCCATTCGATCGGCCGCCTGCTCAAGGCGGGTCAGGGTGCCGTCGCTGACGTCGCTCGCTTCGATCCGGCGGGCCAGCTCGATGGCCTCAAGCTCCGCGTCAACAGACGGAGCGGTAGGCGGTACGGCAGGCTGCGGCTGCACCAGGGCGACCAGCGCTCCCCCGGCGTCCAGCGCCTCGTCAAGCCGCTGAGCGACCTCGACGGTTGGCGCGGCCCGGCCGGTGGCAAGGTCGTGGACGTAGGTCTTGCCCTGGTACACCCGGGCGGCGAGCGCCCGGTACGAGATGCCCCGCGCCTCAAGCAACGCGCGCAGCAGATCACCGAACCGTGGATCGACCTCGTTGCGCGCCATCGACGTTTCCCCTCGTCGGACACCGCGAATCTAGCACCCCAGAGGGGTCCGCAGCCCGGCCGAAACCGGGGGCGACGCCCAGCGCCGCGAAAGGCTGCTGGCTGCTAACGTCCTGATCAGCTCACGTTTCAGGTGCTAGTACGGGTGCTAGCGCTAGCAGCCTCAGGTGCTAGAACTAGCATCGCGCGGCCACTGCGCATTCGGTGAAGCTTTGCGACCTGGTGTACCGCGAGGAGGAGCGCGAGATGATCCCGCTCTGCCTCGACGAGGGCGTCGGCACCCTCATCTGGAGCCCGCTCGCCCGCGGCCGGCTCGCCCGCGCCTGGGACGACGCGAAGTCGACCGCCCGGGCCGCGACCGACGGCGGCTTCGCCGACATGCTGTACACGCCCGCCGAGGAGGCCGCCAACCGCGCGATCGTCGACGCCGTCGGCACGATCGCGGCCGAGCGCGGCGCCACCCGGGCCCAGGTCGCCCTGGCCTGGCTGCGCGGGAACCCGGTGGTCACCGCGCCGCTCGTCGGCGCCAACACGATCGCCCAGATCGACGACGCCGTGGCCTCGCTGGACATCGACCTCACCGGCGAGGAGGTCGCGGCCCTGCGGCGGCCCTACACCCCGCGGTACGACTTCCAGGGTGTCTCCGACGAGGCCGAGATGCAGCGCATCCGCGACAGCATCCCCGGCTACGCCAACGCCTGAGCGGGCACTGCGCTCCGGTTCACTCCGCGATGTCGGCGTTCGGGGCCACGAACCGGCCCCGGTAGAACGACAGCGCGGGGACCCGGGACGGCTTCAGGTGGACGTGGTCGATGTCGAGCAGGACGATCACGTGGTCGCCGCTCGTGATGACCTCGTCGCGCCGGCCCGCCAGGACGGCCGGGGTGGCGGGCAGGAGGGGCACGCCGTCGGGGCCCGGGACCCAGGCGACGCCGCCCAGCTTCTCGGGGCCGGTCAGGCCCGAGGTGGCGAACCGCCGGGCCACGTCCTCCTGCTCCTGGCTCAGGATGTGGATCGCGATGCGCTGCGACTCCATCAGCACGCGGAAGCTCGACGACGAGGTCGCGACGCAGAACAGGACCTTCGGCGGGGTCAGCGACACCGATGTGAAGGAGTTCACGGTCAGCGCGGCCACGGCGCCGTCGGTCGCGACGGCGGTCACCGCGGTCACCCCAGTGGGGAAGTGCCCGCACACCTGGCGGAACTCGGCCGAGTCGAACAAGGGCTCAGTCATCATCGTTGCACCGCCGGGTCGGAGGGGTGATCGGGGCGGAGCCCGCCTTCGAGTTCGATCAGGCACAGCGTGTGCCCGCCGGGGTCCTTCACCAGCTGCAGACGGCCGTGGGGGCTGTCGACCGGGCCGACGGTCGGGGTGCCGCCGAGCGCGGTGACGCGGGCGAGGGCCGCGTCGAGGGACGCGACCGTGAAGTACGTGATCCACTTGGACGGCAGCAGGTTCGGCCACTCGTTGTCCAGCTCCAGCACGCCCGCGACCGGGACGTCGCCGAGCATGAGCACGGTGTAGGGGCGGGCCGTGGGGGAGTCGTCGCGCTGCTGGGTGGTGTAGCCGAAAAGAGAGCGGTAGTACTGGACCGAGCGCTCGGGCTCGCCGGTGTCCAGCTCGTTCCAGCACAGGGCGCCGACCGAGTTCAGCGCCTGGACGCCGGCCCGCGACTCGCCCTGGTAGAGGCCGAAGACCGCGCCGAACGGGTCGACGACGACCCCGCCGGTGCCGGCGGCCGGGAGGTAGCGGGGGCGGGTGACCAGCTCGCCGCCGAGGTCGACCGCCTGGCGGGCGGAGCGCTCGATGTCGTCGACGGCGAAGTAGGTGATCCAGCCGCGGGGGCGGCCGCCGTGCAGGGCGGCGGCGTCGGAGATGCCGGCGACGTCGCGGCCGTCGACGCTGCACATCCGGTACGTCCCGCTGCCGAGCGGCTCGTGACGTACCGACCAGCCCAGCAGGGCCGCGTAGAACCGCTCGGCCTTGTCCGGGTCGGGGGTGCACAGCTCGACCCAGACGGCCTCACCGGCGTGGAAGCGGTGGTTCATGCGTGAACCTCCCGGGATGTGATGGTCGCGGCGGAGATCTCGTAGGCGCGCTCGGGGCTGCCGGTGGCCAGGCTGGCCTCGACGACCCCGACGACGCCGCGCAGGGTGTCGCCCGGCACCGCGGCGAGGGCGGCGACCACCTCGTCCACCGCGGCGTCGAGGTCGTCGTCGGACACCACGCGGGCGACCAGGCCCCAGCCGAGCAGGTCGGCCGCGGTGGCCTCGGTGACGCCGGTCAGCAGCGCGTACGCCTGCGGGCGCGGCAGCCGCCGGGCGATCGTGAAGCCGACGCCGGCCGGGGCGAAGCCGAAGCGGACCTCGGGCAGCGTCAGGCGGGCGTTCTGCCCGGCGATGGGCAGGTGCAGCGCGGCGAGCAGCCCGGCGCCGAAGCCGATGACCCGGCCGCGGACGGCGGCCACGACCGGGACGGGCAGGTCCCGGATGCGGCCGAGCTGGGTGTCGCTGTCGCGCAGGCCGGCCGCGACCGACTCCGCCGTCGCGCCCGCGAGGCCGGCGAACGAGGAGGTGTCCCAGCCGCCGCAGAAGTGCCGACCGGCCATGTCGAGCCGCACGACCGCGCAGGCCGGATGGGCCGCCGCGGACTGCATGGCCGCGACCAGTTCGCGCAGCGCGTGGTCGTCGAAGGCGTTGCCGCGCCCGGCGTTGTCGTAGCCCACCCGGGCGACGCGGCCGTCGTGTTCGCGGGTCAAGGTGATGGGCACGGCCGGATCATACATACCAGTCGGTATGAAGGCAACGCAGGCCTCTGACCGGCGGTTTGTCACGCCGATGTCACGGACGCGATACCGGTTCGACCTGTTGACTTGATACCGGCTGGTCGGTACTTTGTGGCGAGCGTCACGGGCTCGATTCGCAGTGACACATCAGCCTCATCGCTGTGAAGGACATCGATAATGATGAAGCACCCCCGAAGGTCGTTGTCGCTGGTCACCACGGTTGCCGTGGCAGCGCTCGGCCTGGCCGCCTGCGGCGGCACCACGGACTCCGGCGCCAGCAGCGGCAACACCCCCAGCACCGCCCCGATCCGGGCGCTGCTGGCCGCGCAGCCGGCCACCCTCGACCCCATCGTCGGCGCGCGCTCCGCCCAGATCGTCTGGGCGACGATGCTCGAGCCGCTGATCAACACCGACTCGTCGCTCAAGCCGGTCGACACCGGCATCGTGACGAGCTGGACCCGCACCGACCCGACGACCTGGACCTTCAAGGTCCGCGACGGCGTCTCGTTCAGCAACGGCGAGAAGGCCGACGCGGCCGCCGTCGCCAACACGCTGACGCTGACCCGCGACGCGCCGTCGTCCCAGCTGAAGTCGTACTTCACCAACGTCGCCAGCATCGAGGCGCCGGACGCGACCACGGTCGTGATGAAGACGAAGACGCCGCAGTACAACTACCCGGACCTGCTCACCACGGTCTACCTGGTGCCGCCGGCCTACTACAAGGAGAAGGGCTCGGAGGGCTTCGCCGCCGACCCGATCGGCACCGGGCCCTACGTGTGGGCGGGCGCCCACGCCGGGCGCGACATGTCCGTGAAGAAGAACGACAACTACTGGGGCCCGAACAAGGCACAGAACAGCGGCATCACGTTCACCTGGGCCAATGAGGCGTCCCAGCGCCTGGCCCTGATCCAGAGCAAGAGCGTCGACGTCTCCTTCGACCTGCCGCCCGCCCAGACGAGCGAGGCCAAGAAGGCCGGCATCAACGTGGTGAGCACCGAGACCGCGATGAAGATCATCGCGTTCCTCGACTCGACCAAGGCGCCGTTCGACGACCCGAAGCTGCGGGAGGCGGCCGCCCTGGCCATCGACCGCGACGCGATCGTCAAGGGCATCTTCGACGGCCAGGCCGTCGCCGACTCCGGGCTGCTCAACATCAACCCGGGCTCGAAGCCGGCGTCGAGCGTGACCGCGGACCCGGCCAAGGCCAAGGAGCTCGTCGGCTCCGCGGCGCCGGCCGTGCAGATCACCTACCCGGCGAACCAGTACACCAACATCGCCGAGGTCAGCCAGGCCGTCGGCGGCGCGCTGGAGAAGGCCGGCTTCAAGGTCAGCTACGTGCCGATCGACTACGGCACGCTGGTCAAGCGGGTCGTCGGCCGTCAGGTCCCCGGCATCGCGATCTTCGCCGGCGTCCCGAACGTCGCCTCGCCCGACTACTTCGTCTCCGGCTTCATGCGGACGAAGTCGATCACCGGCAACTGCGCCGACCCGCAGATCGACGACCTGGCCACCAAGGCGCTGGAGCAGACCGACGCCGCGGCCGCCGCCCCGATCTACGAGCAGCTCAACACGATCGGCGTGGTCGACAAGCACTGCTACGTGCCGCTGTACCGGCAGATCTTCAACTACGCGACCGGTGCCGGGGTCAAGGGCGTGGTGTTCGGCCCGCTGAACACCGTCGACTTCACCAAGACGACCCACTGACGATGCCCGAGGCAGCGAAGACGGAGGTGGCGGGCCGCATCAGCGACGCGGCCCGCCGCCCCGGCACCCCCGAGACCGACGCACCCGTCCTGGTGGTCGACCAGCTCGTCGTCGATCACCGCAACCGCACGACCGGCGAGATCTTCCGGGCCGTGGACCACGTGTCGCTGCGCATCGAGGCCGGCGAGAGTGTGGCGGTCGTGGGCGAGTCCGGCTCGGGCAAGACGACGCTCGCCCTCGCCGCGACCGGGCTCGGCCCGCGCGGCGGGGGCGACATCCGCCTGCTCGGGCACTCGCTGTCCTCGGTCGGCCGCAAGCAGTTGCGCCGGCTGCGGCCCGAGGTCCAGGTGGTATTCCAGGACCCGCACGGCTCGCTGGACCCGCGCCAGTCCGTGCGCTCCGGCCTGAAGGAGCTGCGGGCCCTGCAGCCGAAGCGGACCGCCTGGATCGACGACGCGGCGCTGCTCGGCCGGGTCCGGCTCGCCCCCGAGCTGCTGGAGCGCTACCCGCACCAGCTCTCCGGCGGCCAGGCCCAGCGGGTGTGCATCGCCCGCGCCCTGCTCATGCGCCCGCGGCTGATCGTCGCGGACGAGCCGACCTCCGGGCTGGACGTCTCCGTGCAGGCCGACGTACTGGCCCTGCTGCGCGAGATCCGCACGGCCACCGGCGCGGCCCTGCTCATGATCAGCCACGACCTGGCCGTCGTGCGCTCCGTCTGCGACACGGTGCACGTGATGTACCGCGGCCAGGTGGTCGAGTCCGGCCCGTGCGAGCGGGTCTTCGCCGAACCCGAGAACGACTACACGCGCGAGCTGCTGGCCGCCATGCCCGGCGCGCGCTGGAGGGCCCGCCGATGAAGGCCAGCACAATCCGCAGAATCGGCGGCCGCCTGGCAGCGCTGCTCGCGTCGCTGCTCATCGCGCTGAGCATGGCGTTCCTGCTCGGCCGGCTGTCGGGCGACCCGACCGCCACCATCCTGGGCCCCATGGCCCCGGAGGAGCAGCGCATCGAGCTGCGCCACGAGCTCGGCCTCGACCGGCCGCTGCTCGTGCAGTACCTCGACTACCTCAAGGGCGTCTTCACCGGCGACCTCGGCCAGTCGCTGCAGTTCTACCAGTCCAACACCTCCATGATCATGGACCGGCTGCCGTTCACCCTGCAGCTCGTCGCGGCCGGCATGGCCCTCGCCGTGCTCGTCGGCGTGCCGCTCGGCGTGCTCGCCGCGACCCGCGAGGGCACCTGGTGGGACCGGGCCGCCTCGACCCTGGCCCTGCTCGGCCAGTCGGTGCCGGTGTTCTGGTTCGGGATGATGCTCGTGGTGCTCTTCGCCGTGCGGCTGGGCTGGCTGCCGGCCGGGCAGTCGGGCACCCCCGCCCATCTCGTGCTGCCGGCGCTGACGATGTCCGTCTACCCCATGGCCCAGATCGCCCGGCTCACCCGGGCCTCGATGAGCGACGCGCTCGCCGAGCCCTACATCGACTCCGCCCGCGCCCGCGGCATCCTGCGGCGCCGGGTCGTGTGGCGGCACGCGTTCAAGAACGCGATGATGCCGATCCTCACCATCGTGGTGCTGCAGACCGGCATTCTGCTCTCCGGCGCGGTCGCGGTGGAGTACGTCTACTCCTGGCCCGGCCTCGGCCAGCTCGCGCTGCAGGCCATCCAGTTCCGCGACTTCCCGCTGGTGCAGGCGATCGTGGTCTTCGGGGCCCTCGTCTTCGTCCTGCTCAACCTGCTCGTCGACGTCATCCACTCGATCGTCGACCCGAGGGTGAGGTGACCGCCGTGACCGAGGTCGCGCTCGCGCCCGATGTCCGCCCCGCCGCGCCGAAACGACGCCGGACCTCGGCGTTCTGGCTGGCCGTACCGATCGCCGTCATCGTCGTGGCCGTCTTCGTCCTGCCGCTGACCGGCCTGCTGCCCGACACCGGGCAGGACCTCGCCGCCACCCGGCGCCCGCCCGGCTGGCTCGGCGGCGGCTCCTGGTCGCACCCGCTCGGCACCGACAAGCTCGGCCAGGACGTGCTCACCCAGTTCGTCTCCGCCGGCCGGCTCACGATCGTCATCGGCCTGGTCGGCGCGTTCGTCGCGATCGGCCCCGGCACGCTGCTCGGCCTGCTCGCCGGCTACTTCCGCGGCTGGGTCGACCGGCTCATCTCCATCCTCATCGACGCGCAGCTGGCCCTGCCGTTCATCCTCATCGCCCTGGCGATCATCTCCAACCGGGGCAGCTCCCTGCCCGTGCTGTTCCTGGTGCTGTCGCTCACCGGCTGGGCGATCTGCGCCCGGGTCACCCGCTCGGCCACGCTCGCCATCCGGGAGCGGCAGTTCGTGCTCGGGCTGCGCGCCGCCGGGGCCTCCGAGGCGCGGATCGTGTTCCGGCACATCCTGCCCAACCTCGCCGGCACCATCGTCGCGCTCGGCACCCTGCAGGTCGGCACCGCGATCCTCGTGGAGAGCGCGCTGAGCTTCCTCGGGCTCGGCGTCGTCCCGCCGATGATCAGCTGGGGGTCGCTGCTCGCGTCCGGCCAGAACGAGCTCAGCCAGGCGTGGTGGATCGCGTTCTTCCCCGGCCTGGCCATCACGGTCCTCGTCGTGCTGGTCAACCTGCTCGGCGACGCCCTGCTCACCCACCACGACCCGCGGAAGAGGCAGCGATGACGAGCCTGCTGGATGTGGCCGGGCTGTCCATCACCGCCCGGGTCGGCGACCGGGACGTGCCGCTGCTCGACGACGTCGACCTGCGCATCGGCCGCGGCGAGATCGTCGGCGTCGTCGGCGAGTCCGGCAGCGGCAAGACGACCCTCGCCCGGTCGGTCGTCGGGCTGCTGGAGCGCAACGTGCGCGTCGAGCACGGCTCGATCGAGCTGTCCGGCGAGCAGATCGTCGCCCCCGGCGCCGACCGCACCGGCAAGGTCCGCGGCACCGCGGTCGGCATGGTCTTCCAGGACGCCTCGCGCTCCCTGAACCCGCTCATGAAGGTCCGCACCCACCTCGCCGAGGTGCTGCGCCGCCACGTCCCCGGCATCACCAAGGCCGAGGTCGAGCGGCGCTCGGTCGAGGTGCTGGAACAGATGCGCATCACCGACACCGCCCGGGTCCTGGCCGCGTATCCGCACCAGCTCTCCGGCGGCCTGCGCCAGCGCGTCGCCATCGGCCTCGCCGTCGTCACCCGGCCCTCCCTGGTCATCGCCGACGAGTGCACCACCGCGCTCGACGTCACCACCCAGACCAAGGTCGTCGGGCTGTTCCGCACCCTCGTCGACGAGCTCGGCATCGGCCTGCTCTTCGTCACCCACGACCTGATGCTCGCCAGCGACCTGTGCGACCGGATCGCGGTGATGAGCGCCGGGCGGGTCGTGGAGCAGGGCGACGTCACCCACGTGCTCGACCACCCGGAGCAGGAGTACACCCAGCGCCTGCTCGCCGCCATCCCCTCCTGGAGCTGACAAGCATGGCAGGCATCGACGCCTACGCGGCCTACCTCCCGGCGTACGCGCTCACCGACAACAGCCTCGACGGCCCGCCCCGGCCGCGCGGCATCGCCCGGTCCGTGGCCGGCTTCGACGAGGACGTCATCACGATGGCCGTCGAGGTTGCACGCCATCTGCCGCTGCCGCAAGACCGCCTGCTGCTGGCCACGACCAGCGCCCCGTACGAGGCCAAGACCTCCGCCGGCGTCGTGCACGAGGCGCTCGGCCTGGACCCGGGGGTGATCGCGCTCGACCTGCGCGGGCACCGCTCCGGCGCCACCGCGCTCGACCTCGTCGTCCGGGCCGGCGGCAGCGCGGCCCTGGCCGACCTGCGCACCACCCGCCCCGGCGCCCCCGACGAGCTGGCCCAGGGCGACGCCGCGGCCGCGTTCACCGGCGGTTCCGGACGCGCCGCCGAACTCCTGGCTCGCGCCGGGCACACCACCGAGCTCCTGGAGCGCTGGCGGCTGCCGGGCGAGCGCCACGACCGGGTGTGGGACGAGCGGTTCACCGCCGACATCCTCGCCGCGGCCGGCCTCGAAGCGGCCCGCCGGGCGCTGACCGAGGCCGGGCTCGACGCGGCCGACCATGTCGTCGTCTCCTCCTCCAACGTCCGCGCGGCCGCGGCCCTGCGCCGCGCGCTCGGGGCCGCGAGCGAGGCCGGCGACCTGGAGAAGGCGACCGGGTTCACCGGCGCCGCGCACCCGGGGCTGCTGCTGGCCGACGCGCTCGACCAGGCCGAGCCGGGGCAGGTCATCCTGCTGGTCTCCGCGACCGAGGGCGCCGACGCGTTCGTGTTCCGGGTCGGCGACGGCGTGCGCGAGGCCCGCTCGGGGCCGTCCGTGCGGGAGCAGCTCGAGGCGCGGCAGACCATCGGCTACGGGCGGTACCTGCGCTGGCGGGGCCTGCTCGACGTGCAGGGCCCGTCCCGCCCCGCGGCGCCCGCGCCCGCGTCGCCGCCGATGCACCGGCGCGCCGGGTGGAAGTACCGCCTCGAGGGCAGCCAATGCGGCGCCTGCGGGAAGGTCACCACGCCGCCGAGCCGGGTCTGCGCCGCCTGCGGGATCGCCGGCGACGGCACCGCCAAGGTCTCGCTGCGCGACAAGACCGCGACCGTCGTGTCGGTGACCCGCGACCACCTCACCACCATGCCCGAGTCCGACGTGGCGATCGTGGTCGTCGACTTCGAGGGCGGCGGACGGCTGAGCGCCTACGCCACCGCCGACGCCGGCGAGATCGCGGTCGGCACGGCGATGACCCCGACGTTCCGCCGCATGTGGACGACCGACGGGATCCACAACTACTTCTGGAAGCTTGCGTGCGGGCCTCGCCCGGGAAAGGACACCGCCACCGATGGCGAGTAGGCGCATGGCCCACGACGTCGCGATCGTCGCGATGGGCTGCACCCCGTTCCGCGACCACTGGAACTCCTCCGCCGACGACCTGCTCGTCGACGCCGTCCACGAGTGCGTGGGCTCGCTGCCCGACGTCGCGCTCGACGACATCGACGCGTTCTGGGTCGGCACCCAGGGCTCGGGCATGTCCGGGCAGACCCTGGCCCGGCCGCTGCGGCTGGTCGGCAAGCCCGTCACCCGGGTCGAGAACTACTGCGCCACCGGCTCGGAGGCGTTCCGCAACGCGGCGTTCGCCGTCGCGTCGGGCGCCTACGACATGGTGATGGCGACCGGCGTCGAGAAGCTCAAGGACGCCTCGCAGTCGGGGCTCTCGGCGGTGTACCCGCCGGCCGACGGTACCGACGTCGACTGGACCGCCCCGGCGGGCTTCTCGCTGCTGGCCCCGGCGTATCAGGAGGCCTACGGCGTCGACGACCGCGGCCTGCGCGGCGCGCTCACCCGGGTTGCGATGAAGAACCACGCCAACGGCGCGCTCAACCCGCGGGCCCAGTTCCGCAAGGCGGTCACCGCCGAGGCGGTCGAGCGCGGCCCGCGCATCGCCGGACCGCTCGGCGTCATGGACTGCTCCGGCGTCTCCGACGGGGCCGCGGCCGCGATCCTGGTCCGGGCCGAGGACGCCTACCGCTACACCGACAAGCCGGTGTTCCTGCGCGGTATGGGCTTCGTCGCGGGCTCGGGCGCCGGCCTGGCCACCGACGGCTACGACTTCACCACGTTCCCGGAGGTCGTCGCGGCCGCCGGGCAGGCCTACGAGCAGGCCGGCGTGACCGACCCGGCGACGCAGATCTCGCTCGCCGAGGTGCACGACTGCTTCACCCCGACGGAGGTGGTGCTCATGGAGGACCTCGGGTTCTCCGAGCGCGGCAAGGCCTGGCGGGACATCCTCGACGGCCGCTACGACCTCGGCGGCGCGCTGCCGGTCAACACCGACGGCGGCCTGAAGTCGTTCGGCCACCCGATCGGCGCGACCGGGCTGCGGATGATGTTCGAGTGCTTCACCCAGCTGCGGGGCGAGGCGGGGGAGCGGCAGGTGCCCGGCGCCCGGCTCGCCGTCGCCCAGAACCTCGGCGGCCAGCCCGGCTCGTGCGTGGCCTTCGTCGCGGTCCTGGGGAGCGAGCGATGAGCGTTCGACTCGACGGCCGCGTCGCCATCGTCACCGGAGCCGGCAACGGCATCGGCCGCGCCCACGCCATGTCCCTCGCCGAGCACGGCGCGCAGGTCGTGGTCAACGACCTCGGCGGGGCCCTCGACGGAACCGGCAGCGGCGGCGCGGCCGAGCGCGTCGTCGAGGAGATCAGAGCAGCCGGCGGTACCGCCGAAGCCTCGACGGATTCCATCGCCACCCCGGACGGGGGCGCCGCGCTCGTGCGCCGGGCCATGGACGCCTTCGGCCGCGTCGACGCCGTCATCCACAACGCCGGCATCCTGCGCGACCGCACCATCGCCAAGCTCTCCGACGACGACGTCCAGTCCGTCATCGACGTGCACCTCACCGGCGCGTTCAACGTGCTGCGCCCCGCCTGGCCGCTCATGGCCGGGCAGGGGTACGGCCGGATCGTGCTCACCAGCTCGTCGTCCGGCCTGCTCGGCAACTTCGGCCAGGCCAACTACGGCGCGGCCAAGACCGGCCTCATCGGGCTCATGCACGTGCTGTCCCTCGAGGGCGCCCGTCGCGGCATCCTCGTCAACACCATCGCGCCGACCGCGGCCACCCGGATGACCGACGGGCTGCTCGGCGAGCTGGCCGACCGGTTCGACCCGCGCCACGTCGCCGCCGTGGGCACGTTCCTCGCCTCCGAGCAGTGCGAGATCAACCGGCACATCCTCACCGTCGGCGGCGGCCGCGTCGGGCGCATCTTCCTCGGCGTCACGCCCGGCTGGTACTCCGGCCGCGAGCCGGCGAAGCCCGACGACATCCTCGCCAACCTCGACGACATCTGCCGCCTGGACGACTTCATCGTCCCCACGTCGGGCGCCGACGAGATCGAGCTGATCCAGAAGGTTCTCTCCCAGTAAAACGGAAAGGCTTACACCCCATGCCGGTCTCCGAAGTGCATCACGTGGCCATGACCGTCTCGGACGTCGAGCGGGCCGCGGACTTCTACGAACAGGCGCTCGGCTACCGCCGCACCCTGCGCAGCGACGTCGGCGGACCCGGGATCGAGGTCTCGCTCGGGCTGCCCGCCGGGACGACCGGCAAGGTGCAGTACATGCAGGGGCCGAGCCGCGTCGGCCAGCTCGAGCTCATCGAGTGGAACGGCACCAAGACCCGCACCGCGACCGGCGGGCACCTCGAGCTGGGCACGTTCCTGCTCAGCTTCGAGGTGCCGCTGGACGAGATCGAGGACCTGCACCGGCGCATCACCGACCTCGGCGCCGAGGTGCTGGGCAAGCCCAACCGGGTGCTGCTGGAGAACTACGGGTACATCACCGCCTTCGCCGCCCGCGACCTCGACGGCAACCTGCTGGAGTTCGTGTCGCTGCCCAGCCGCGAGGAGATCCTCGCCTACCGGGCCGAGAACGGCAGCTGATGGCCACCAGCAACTTCGCCGAGGTGCTGCGGGTCCAGGCGTTGCGCCGCGCGGACCGGGAGGCGCTGGTCGACGGCGACGCCCGCTGGACCTACGCCGAGCTCGACGCCGAGACCGACCGGCACGCGGCGGCCCTGCTCGCGGCCGGCATCACCGCCGCCGACCTCGTCGGGATCCTCGCCCGCAACACCGCCACCTACGTCATCGAGCTGCTCGCGCTGAGCCGCATCGGCGCGATCGCGGTGCCGCTGAACTGGCGGCTGCACGCGACCGAGCAGTCCTACGTCATCTCGCAGGCGGGCATCGCGGCGCTGCTCTACGACGACGACTTCGCCGACGTCGCCGAGGCCCTGCCCGGCCTTCGGGTGCTGGTCGCCAACGGCTCCTCCATGGTGGCCGGCGCCCAGCGCCTCGAGGCGCTCCTCGCGGGGCAGCCGCGGGGGATCCGCATCGCCGATGCCGAGAAGGCGCCCGGCGATGTGCACCGGCTGCTGTACACCTCCGGCACCACCGCCCACCCGAAGGGCGTCATCCACACGTGCGGCAACGTCGCCGCCAACCACCGCGCCCAGGTCCTCGAGCTCGAGCTCACCCAGCAGGACCGGATCCTCGTCTCGGCGCCACTGTTCCACGTCTCCGGCCTGGAGGCGCCGGGCCTCGCCGTCTTCGTCGCGGGCGCCACGATGGTGCTCACCCCGACGTTCAAGGCCGCCGACATCGCCGCGATCGCCGAGCGGGAACGCATCACCGGCATGGTGCTCGCCGCGCAGATCCTCTTCGGGATGCTCGACCTCGACCCGGCGCCGGACCTCTCCGCGCTGCGGTACCTGCTTTTCGCCGGCGTCGCCCCGAGCGTCCGGCGCAAGGTCAAGGCGCGGCTGCCGCACGTGCGGCTCATCGACACGTTCGGCATGACCGAGTGCTGCAACGGCGCCACCTACATGGACGCCGCCCACGAGGACTCGAAGCTGGGCGCGCTCGGGGCGCCGTTCCCCGGCGTGCACATCCGCATCGTGGACGAGTCCTTCCGCGAGGTCGCGCCCGGCGTCGAGGGCGAGATCATCGTGCGCGGGGAGAAGATCTCGCCCGGGTACTGGCGCGACGAGGAGACCACCAAGCGCACCCGCCGCGACGGCTGGTTCCTCACCGGCGACGTCGGCCGGATCGACGCCGATGGCTATCTCTGGTTCGTCGACCGCCGCACCGACCTCATCAAGTCCGGCGGGGAGAACATCGCCAGCGCCGAGGTCGAGCGCGTCATCGCCCAGCACCCGGACGTCGCCGAGGTCGCGGTCATCGGCGTCGCGGACCCGCAGTGGGACGAGGTGCCCAAGGCGTTCGTCATCCTGCACCCCGCCTCCCGCGCCACCGGCGAGGACGTCCGCGCGCACTGCCTCGCGAACCTGGCCAAGTTCAAGGTGCCCAAGTACGTGCAGATCGTGGAGTCGCTGCCCCGCAACGACTCCGGCAAGGTGCTCAAGAAGAACCTGCGGGAGACCTCATGACGACCGCGAACATCGCCGCGATGCTCGCCGGCAACGCGCGCCGCTTCGCGGCCGAGGACGCCCTGGTGTTCGAGGGCCGGCGCTGGACCCACGCCCAGCTGGACGCGGACGTGAACGCGCTCGCGGCCGGGCTGCTCGACCTGGACGTCCGCCAGGGCAGCCGGGTCGCGATCATCGCCAACAACGTGCCCGAGTTCCTGATCCTCTCGCTGGCGTTGTCGAAGATCGGTGCGGTGTTCGTACCGCTCAACTACCGCCTGACCGCCGGAGAGCTCGCGCACCTGCTGGGCCACGCGCGGGTCCAGGCTGTCGCCACGGTGCCCGAGTTCGCCGCGCTCACCGCGGCGGCCTGCGCCGCCCTGCCCGGCGTACGCCGGTTCGCGCTCGAGCCGATCGACGCCGACTGGACCGACCTGCGCGCGCTCACCGCCCGGCACAGCGGTGCCCGTGTGCCGGACGCCGAACTGGGCGACGACGCCCTCCAGCGCATCATCTACACGTCCGGGACGACGAGCCTGCCCAAGGGCGTCATGCTCACCCACGGCAACGTGAACATGAACATGCACGCCCAGATCGTCGAGCTGGGCCTGCGCGCGGGCGATCGCATCCTCAACTTCGCGCCGCTGTACCACGTCGGCGGCACGGACCTGCCCGGCTACGGCATCTGGCACGTGGGCGGCTGCATGGTGCTGCAGCGCCGCTTCGACCCGGCCGCCGTGCTGCACGCCATCGAGTCCGAGCGGATCACCGGCATGGTCATGGCCGCGACCATGCTCGACATGGTCCGCCGCGCGAGCGAGTCCGAGGCGGCCGACCTGTCCTCGGTGCGCTGGATCATCTACTCCCAGGTGACCACGGCCCTGTTCGGCGTGGCCCGCGGGCTCTTCCCGAACGCGCGGCTCATCGAGGGGTACGGGCTGACCGAGACCTGCAGCGGCCTGACCTATCTGGACGCGGCCCACATGGAGTCGAAGCAGGGCTCGGTCGGCATCCCGGTGCCGTGGGTCCAGGTCCGCGTGGTCGACGCCTCCGACAACGACGTCCCCGTCGGGGTCGACGGCGAGGTGGTGGCGCGCGGCCCCAAGGTGAGCCCCGGCTACCTCGACGACCCGGACGCGACCGCCACCGCGTTCCGCGACGGCTGGTTCCACACCGGCGACGTGGGCTGCTTCGACGAGGACGGCTACCTGTACATCCGCGACCGCCTCAAGGACATGATCCGCAGCGGCGGCGAGAACATGTCCAGCGCCGAGATCGAGAACGTCCTGGCCGACCACCCGCTCGTGCTCGCCGCCTCGGTCGTGGGTGCCCCCGACCCGAAGTGGCAGGAGGTCCCGGTCGCGTTCGTGATCGGCCGCCCCGGCCTGACCCCGGAGGCGCTGATCGCCCACGCCCGCGAGCGCCTCGGCCGGTTCAAGGTCCCGAAGGAGATCTACATCGTCGAGGAGTTCCCGACCAACCCGTCGGGCAAGGTCCTCAAGCGCACCCTGCGCGACCTCCGCCCGTCGATGACCCCGGACTGGACGTACACGCCCACCACCTGACGGCAAGGGGCGTCAGGCGGTGACGGCGGCGCCCACGCGGGCCGCGTGCTGGAGCAGGGCGATGAGCACGTCCTTGCCGGACTGCCGCTGCCGGGCGTCGCACAGCACGATCGGGACGTCCGACTCGAGGTTCAGGGCGAGCTTCAGCTCGTCGAGCTCGTACTGCCGCGCGCCGTCGAAGCAGTTCACCGCGACGACGAACGGGGTGCCGCGCCGCTCGAAGTAGTCGATGGACGGGAAACAGTCGGCGAGGCGGCGCGTGTCGGCGAGGACGACCGCGCCGGTCGCGCCGAGGGCGAGCTCGTCCCAGATGAACCAGAAGCGGTCCTGGCCGGGCGTGCCGAACAGGTACAGCACCAGCTGCGGGCTGATCGTGATCCGGCCGAAGTCGAGCGCGACCGTGGTGGTCGACTTGGTCTCCACGCCGGTGAGGCTGTCGACGCCGGCACCGGCCTCGGTGAGGACCTCCTCGGTGCGCAGCGGCCCGGTCTCGCTGACCGCACCGACCATCGTGGTCTTGCCCGCGCCGAACCCGCCCGCGATCAGGATCTTGATCGCGGTGGGGACGTCGTCAGAGTGCCCGTAGGCCATTGATCGCCGCCTCGATGATGTCCGCGCTGGGATGCGTCCCGGCCGGATCGGGTTCACGCACCTGGACCAGGTGCCGGTCGAGCAGATCGCCGAGCATGACCCGGACCGTGCCCAGCGGCAGGTCCAGATGGGCCGCCAGCTCGGCGACCGACAGCGGGTGCCGGCACATCCGCAGGATGGCGAGGTGCTCGGGCTCCATCCAGACGTCGGGCGTCGTGACCGTCACGGCCGCCGTCACCTGTGCGATGCGGTTGAACGTGCCGCGACTCGGCCGCGTCCGTCCGCGGGTCATCGCATAGGGGCGGACGACGGGGCCGGCGTGGTCGTCGACCCACTCGTCGTCCTTCGGCTCGTCGCGGTCGGTCATCGGCTCGGGTCACACTCCTTCAGCCGGTTCGTGCAGCCGGGGCGGCGAGCCGAGGTACTTCCCGGCCCGGGTCGCCAGCATCGCCATCTCGTAGGCGAGCAGGCCGAGGTCGGCCTCCTCCCCGGCGAGCACGGCCAGGCAGGAGCCGTCGCCGGCCGTGGTCACCAGCAGCGAGGTGCGCTGCATCTCCACGATCGTCTGCTGCAGCGGCCCGCCGTCGAACCGCTTGCCGGCGGCCCGGGCGAGGCTCTGGATGCCCGCCGCGATCGCACAGAGGTGCTCGGCGTCGTCCCGGCCCAGGGCCTGCGACGACGCCTTGAGCAGGCCGTCGACCGACAGCACGATCGCGTGCTGCGCGTGGTCGACGCGCCCGACGAAGTCGTCCAGCAGCCAGGTCAGGTCCGCGTTGGCCGTGATGTGCGGTGCCACAGATGTCCCCTTACGTCAGGCCTCGGGCGGCGTGGAGTCGTCGGCGGGCCGAGGACGGCCGGCGCGTCCCCGGCGGCTCCCGTCCTGGTACGACGCGATACGGCTGCGGACCTGCTGCGGGTCGGGGCCCGCCGGCGGCCCGGCCGGTCCGGGTTCGCGCGGCTCCTCCCGCAGCGGCGCGGCGATGTTGGCCTGCCGCACCCGGACCGGCAGCCCGGTCGGGGTGAACTCGGCGTCGTGGACCGGCTCCGGGGCCTCGGCCAGGGCGACGGCGGAAGGCCGCGCCGGCGTCGGCGCGGGTGCCCCGGGCTGCGCCCCGCGGTCCGCGGCCACCGGTGCGCCGGCGGCGACGAGCCCGGCCGCGGGCCCGTCACCGGCCGGGGCGGCGTCGTCGAGCAGGCCCTTCGGAATCAGCACGATGGCCGTGGTGCCGCCGTACGGCGACTCCTTGAGCTGGACCCGGATGCCGTGCCGGTCGGCGAGGCGGCTCACCACGAACAGGCCGAGCCGGGCGGCACTGGTCAGGTTGAACTCGGGGCGGCTGGCGATGCGCCGGTTGAGCTCGTCGAGCTCGTCGGCGCCGATGCCCAGGCCGCGGTCCTCGATCTCCAGGACGTAGCCGTTGCCGACCGGCTGGCCCTTGATGTGGACCTCGGTGTGCGGCGGGGAGAACGACAGCGCGTTCTCGACGAGCTCGGCGATGAGGTGGATGACGTCGCTGACGGCCCGGCCGGCGAGCTCGGCGGGGCCCAGCTGGTGCACGGTGACCCGGGTGTAGTCCTCGACCTCGGCCACGGCGCCGCGCACGATGTCGACGATCGGCACGGTGCGGCGCCACACCCGGCCCGGGCTCGACCCGGCCAGCACGATGAGGTTCTCGGCGTTGCGCCGCATCCGGGTGGCGAGGTGGTCGACCCGGAACAGGTGGTCGAGCTTGGCCGCGTCGGCCTCCTGCCGCTCCATGCCGTCGAGCAGGGAGAGCTGGCGGTGGATGAGCGACTGGGACCGCCGGGCGATGCTGAGGAAGACGTCGCGGATGCCGCGGCGCAGCTCGGCCTGCTCGACGGCCGCGCGGATGGCGGTCTCCTGCACCGCGTTGAACGCGTGGCCGACCTGGCCGATCTCGTCGTGGCCGAACTCCAGCGGCGGCGCCTCGGCGGCCACGTCGACCGTCTCGCCGCGGCCGAGGCGGGCCACGACGCCGGGCAGCTGGTCGGTGGCGAGGCGGCGGGCCGCGTCGCGCAGCCGCTCCAGCTGGCGCAGCATCGCACGGGCCGTGGTGATGGAGACGATGATCGAGGCGATGACGGTGATGAGCCCGAGCCCGGCGGCGAGCAGCAGCCGGACGACCACCCCGATCGCGACCGGGGCCGCGCGCTGCACGACCGCGTCGCCGCCCTGCAGCACGATGTCGAGGATGCGTTTCTGGGCCGCCTCGGTCGCCGCGCTCCAGCCGTTGGCGTCGACCGGCAGCCGCAGGCTGGTGCGCGACCCGGAGATGACCTGGTCCTCGATCTGGCGCAGGCGGGTGAGCTCGCCGTCGGTCACCGCCGCGTCGTAGCGGGCCTTGTCGGCCGCGGGCAGCTTCGCCGCGACCTGACCGGCGAGGAACCGCTGGGCGCCGACGAGCTGCGCGAACTGGCCGTATTCGGCGTCGGTGAACCGGCCGGCGGCCAGCGCCCCGGCCAGCAGCGAGTCCTCCTGGGCGACGAGCTCGCGGACCTGGTTGAGCTGGATCAGCGTCACCGTGTCGTCGGCGATGGCCTGGTCGTCGAGCTTGCCGAGGGAGTAGTACACCTGGAAGATCGACTCGACCGCGCTGGTGTAGACGCCTGACACGGCGGCCCGGTCGACGGTGCGGGCGTCGATCGAGGCGCGGGTGGACCGCAGCTGGTCGAGGTTGTGCACGACGAGGTCGATGCGGCCCTCGAGCTCGGCGTCGGCCGCGATCTCGGCCCAGCGGCTCAGCGCTGAGCCGCGGAACTCGGCGGCCAGGTCGTCGACCTTGCGGCGCTGGGCGTCGAGATCAGCGCGCTGGACGGCCCCGGCGTTGCCCAGGAACACCATCGACATGCGCCGCTCGACCTGCAGCTGCAGCAGGAGCGGCTCGCTCGGCTCGTAGATGCGGCTGTTGTAGGTCTGGACCCACAGGAGGTTGATGCCTTCGCGCAGCGTCACCCAGGCCGCGAACACCCAGAGCGCGGTCAGCGAGAGCAGCAGGGCGGTGATTTTCGTGCGGAGCCGTGAACTGCGGGAAGCCATTACACCGTCCCAGTCGGCATTTCTTGAACCGGCCGGAGCGGTGATGCATTGATATCGGACAACGCCGGCCTCCGGAGCACTGGGGCACGCTAGCAACTTCCTGCCGGGATTCTCAAATCCGGTGCGGTCAATTCCGGCGGTGGTTGAGCAAATGCCGCGCGGCGAGCACCGCGCCGCGCACGATCGCGTGGGGCGCGTACAGGTCCTTGTCGTGCCACATCGGCAGGTCGGGCGGGTGCTCCCCGGCCAGGTAGCGCCCGGCGCGGTCCAGATCGGTGCCGGCACCGGCCGCGAGCAGCACGTGAACCGCGTAGGCGGTCTCCTCGGGGGTGCCCTGCCAGCGGCCCCACGAGCCGTCGGGGCGCTGGGTCGCGGCCGCCCAGCGGGCGGCGCGGGCCACCGCGGCGGACACCGCCGGCCCGCGGCCGAAGCGGCTCAGGGCGAGCACGCAGCAGGCGGTCGCATAGTAGGGCGAGGCGTGCCACCGGTCGCGCCAAGAGCCGTCGGGCTCCTGGCGCAGGCACAGCCATTGGGATATCCGCTCGGCGATGTCGCGGCGGTCAAATATGCCGAATGCGTCCAGCACATGGGCATTTGTGGTGACCGAGAATCCGTCTTCGCCGGGCCAGGTACAGAAGAATTCACCGACGTCATATCGCTGTAACACGCCGGGATCGGCGTCGTGACCCAGCTCGGCCAGCGCGAAGAGCACGACCGCGGTGGTGTCGGCGTCGGCCGGCAGCCCGGGCCCGGCGGCGGTGCCGTCCGGTCCCCAGTCGGCGGTCAGGCTCGCGACCAGGCCGGGCGGCGCGGCGAACCCGACGCCGGCCCGGGCCAGGCCCCCGAGCACCCAGGCCCGCTCGAACACGGTGATGGGCGTGGCGCACGGCACCGGGCCGCCGTGGGTGCGGGCGGCCGCGGCCAGGTACGGATCGGGGGCCGCGGGCCGTTCGCCGAGCCAGGCGGCGGTCGCGGCGGGCGATGCGCCGATGGTCCCGGGCCCGGCCGGGCGGACGCCGGGCGCGCCGCGGGCCGCGTCGCCGAGGACCTCCAGGGCGTGCAGGAGCTTCGGCGGTACCGTCGCACCCGTCCCGAAGCGACGGCGCAGTGCGGCCAGCCGGGCACCGTCGACCCCGGCCGGCAGCGGCAGCCGGGTGCCGGTCCGCTCGGCGATCCGCTCGACGAGCGCCGGGACGATGAGGTCGGCGGCGGGCGTGTCGGGGATGGGCCGCGCCCCGTGCATGAGCCGGCCCAGGAACGCGAGCCCGCGTTGCGCCGCCCCGCCGCCGCCCGCGGCCAGCAGCGCGTCGGTCGCGCTGAGCGTCGGCACCACCGCGTAGCCGCCGGGCGGCCCCCAGCCCCCGTCGGCGCGCTGCCCGGCCCGCAGCCACCGCAGCCGCTCCGCGTGGCCGGGCAGCCACGGTGCCAGGGCGGCCAGCCGCGCGGTCTCGTAGACCGAGGCGGTCACCTGCCCCCAGGGTTCGGCGACGAGGCCGGCGAGGAGGGCATCGACCTGCCGGCCGAGGCCGCCGTCGGCTGCCGGCGAGGTGATCGTGCGCTCGGCGGTCACCGTTCGCCCCAGAAGTCGGTCAGCCGGTAGAAGCCGGTGCTGAACCCGATCTGGCGGCTGAGGTACACCGCCTCCCGCGGGCAGGCGGCGGTGAGCGCCTCCGCCGCGGTGAGGGCCTCGCGCGCCAGCACGCCGATGCGCCCGGTGACCTCGTCGCGGCCGGCGCCGAGCAGCAGCGCGTTGAGATCGCCCCACTCCACGTCGCGCTCGTAGGTCGCGAGGTCGTTGGCGAGCCGGAGCACCCGCTGGACCAGCCGCCCGGCCTCGGTGAGCCGGGGCAGGGCGGTGAGTGCGCCCGCGGTGGCACCGGACAGCCAGTGCGAGACGTTGACCCAGGACGAGCCGAAGTTGTCGGCGTTGTCGAGGTACTCCTCGAGCCCCGGGCGCGCGCCGGACGTCTTCCAGTGCCACTCGCGCCGCATGGCCGCGAGCATCCGGCGCAACTCCTCGCGCCAGGCCGCCCGGTGCGCGGCGAACGCCGGACCGGCCGCGAGCTCGTCGCGCACCGCGGCGAGCATGCGCGCCAGTGCGTCGTCGTCGCCGGGCGCCGCGCCGTCCGCGGTCGCCAGGCAGCGCTCGACGACGCCGTCGACGTCGGCCGCCTCGCGGGCGAGGTAGTCGATGCGCCAGTCCACGGCGAAGACCCACAGCGCGGTCAGGTTCGCGATCCGCAACTGCTCCCGGGTGCACCAGGGCGCCCCGAACGCGGTCGCCAGGGCGACGGTGCCGAACACCGCCGGATCGAACGGCTTGGCCGGGAACAGCTCCGGGTAGGCCGCGGCGACGGCCTGCAGGTCCCGCTGGCCCCCGGCGGCCAGAGCGCAGATGCGGCCCTGTTCGGCCGCCGCGGTCAGCTCGCCGGTGAGCCCCGCCGGGGTGTCGATGGCCGGCACGGTCAGCGGGTGCGGGGCAGGAGCGTCAGCTCGACCGCGGTCTTCGGCCGCAGCGACGCCGCCACCTGCGGCTCGGGGATCACCGGATTCGTGAGCTCGAACCGGAACCGGCGCAGCATCGCGGCGACGATGAGCTGCGACTCCAGGTAGAACAGGTACTGCCCGAGGCACTGGTGCGGGCCGCCGCCGAACGGGTAGTGGGCGTAGCGGTGGCGTCGCTCGGCGCGCGGCGAGGCGAACCGCTCCGGGTCGAACTGCGCCGGCCGGTCCCAGAACGCCGACATCCGCTGCGTGATGTACGGGCTGATGAGGATGTCGGCACCGGCGGGAATCCGGGTCCCGCCGATGACGTCCGCCCCGGCCGCGACGCGCGGGATCAGCCAGCCGACCGGGTACAGCCGCAGCAGCTCCTCGAGGACCATCCGCAGGTACGTCAGCTCGGCCAGGTGCTCGCGGCGGACCGGCCCGTCGCCCACGACCCGGTCGACCTCGTCGTAGAGCCGCTCGGCGACCCGCGGGTGGGCCTGCAGGATGGGCCACAGCCAGGTGAGCACGCCGAACGTCGTCTCGGTCGTGGTGGCGAACATGGCGACGGTGTCGTTGCGGGCCTGCCGCTCGTCGATCGGCCGCCCGGCGGCGTCGACGGCCCGGCTCAGCGTGGCGATGATGTCGTCGCCGTCGTCGCCGTGCTCGCGGGCCGCCCGCACGATCGGCAGCAGCACGTCGTCGATCTGCTGCACCGCGGTCTGGAACGGCCGGTCGCCCGGCATCGGGATCGCGTTCGGCACGAAGGGCACGAGCAGCCGGTACACGATCGCGGTGGCGATGGTGTTCTGCGCGCTGACGATCCGCAGCGCCTCGGCCACGCTGACCTTGTCGGCGAAGAGCACCCGCATGATGGCGGCGCACACGATCTCGGACAGCTCGGCGCCGAGGTCGATCGGCCGGCCTTGGCGGGCGGGCTCGTCGAGGCGCTCGACCGACGCCTCGATCGACGCGGCCAGGCCGTCGACGAGGGCGTCGACGCGCTTGGCGGTGAACAGCGGCTGCAGCGTGTTCCGGCTGGCCGCCCACACCTGCCCCTCGGCGAGGATGCCCTCGCCGAAGAGCCGCTTCACCGGCCGCCACAGCATGCCCTTGCCGTCGCGCAGGTAGTTCGCGGCGTTGTCGCGCAGCACGTGCTGCACGTGGGCCGGGTTCGACACGAGGTAGGGCCGGAACGCGCCGAGATTGACCCGGACCACGTCACCGCCGGCCGCCTCGGCGAAGCCCACCAGGGCGTCGAGGGGATTGCGGGCGAGCCCGCGCACCGCTCGGTGCATCGGGACGACGGCGGCCTTATGCGAGGCCTCCTGGACTGCGGACACCGAACACCCCCAGCGGCCGGGCATCGCGGCGCCCGGCCCGACTCGCAACATGCATCGTGGAACCTGCAGGATCATGTCACGGGAGGTCGCCAAGTCTGCGATCCATGTGAATATTTACCGGTTTTGTAACTTGTGGCAGATGGCTGCGCACAACGGAAACATTCACAGCTGGTTGCCGGGCGGGGGAGGACCGTGGCCGGCCTCCCGCGGAAGCAGGCGCGGGTCGGCCAGCAGCTGCGGAATTCGGCGGTACCAGCTGCGGTGGTTACGGCCCATCCGCCCGTCGCCGGCGGCGGCCGTGGCCGCGTCGGCGAGCCGCTGACGGTCGAGGACGCCGGCCAGCGCCAGCCGGACCAGCGCGACCCGCCAGGTGTTGGCTGGGTTCCAGTACCGCTCGGCTCCCAGCAACGCCTTCTGCACCCCGGCCGCAGGCTCGAAGAGGAACCAGATCGACCGCTCGGTCAGCTGGAGATCCGCGCCGACGGCGTCGACGATGGAGCCGCTGAACAGCAGGCCCCTGACCATCAGAACGAGATAGCCCGGCGATGTGTCGTCCGGCTGCAACGCCCCGGCCAGTTCGCGGAACCTTCGCCAGAGGTCCCACCACAGGGGGCCAAACAGCCCGACCTCGGTCTCGCCGGCCTCGGCGCGCAGGGTGGCCTCCGTGAACGCCTGGCGCCACTCGCGCGATCGCGAGGCCAGCACTCGTTCGACATCGGTCACCGGGGGATGCAGGTACACGTACGAGCCCACCCGCTTCACGACGTCGACCGGGCCGACGGCCAGGGCCAGGAGCGCCCACGTCCGGACGCGTTCGCTCCAGGCTTGGCCGGTCAGACCCTGCCGCTGCTCGGAGTCGGGCACTGCGCACAGCCGCACTCGTAGCGCCTGCCAGGTTGCCGCTCGTGCGTCGTCGGACAGGCCAGCCGCGGCGGCCAGCACACCGTTGCCGTCGTCCTCCTCGAAGCAGGCGATCAGGGCGATGCTGCTCGCTACCGGTCGCTCAGCCACGCTTCAGCCGTGTCGTAGACGGGCACGATGTTGACGGCCGTCTCCTGGCAGTTGCCCTTCTGCGCCTCGGCCTCACTCGGAACGCGCCGGCCTGATAGAAGATGCTGCCTTGGGCTCGCCGCTCAGCACCGGCTCATACATCACCCTCGGCTCCGCCACCCGATCAAACTAGCCGACGAGCGACGTGCCACGTGCGCGCTTCTCGGCAGTTCGGCGGGGCGGTCGGCGCTCCCGGACGTGCCCTGGACCCTCCTGCAGTGGACGGGGCTTGGCCTTGATGATGACTCCTGCGGTGCGGGTCGGGCTACGGTGTTGGCTTCCGGGGTGTCGGGTTGGGGCCGGCCGGGTGACGACAGGCAGGAGCCGGCGGTGGAGATGGTCGAGCAGCTCATTTCCCGGACGGATGCCGCCTACCAGCGATGGTTGGCGTCGGTCACCGACGACGTCGTCGCCGATGGTGTGGTCATGTTCTGCCTGGAATCCCTGCCGGAGCGCAACACGACCTACGAAATCGGCGAGTGGCTCACGGGCTACCTCATGATCGGCCAAGAAGGCGATCGGGGATTCTTCCTCAGGTGCGACGACGGCGGCGGCCCGGTGTTTCGGGCCGACCTGGGCGGTCTCGGCGAAGCCGACCTCGATGTCGCTGCCCCCGTGTTCGAGGTGTGGCTGCGTTCCGGTTTCGCTCTGCCGGCCGACCCGGAGCCAGACCTGCCGCCGACCGCCGACGTCTATGTGGGCGGGATTCCGGCCGATGGAGTTCAGCTGCTGGTACGGGCAAGGAAGCTGCTGGGTGTGGATTGGCGGTTCGGGGATCTCAGGGGCCTGCTCGCCGCCCAGCCGTTCCTGGCGGTGAGGTCAGCTCATCTGTACGCACTGCGCCGCGACCTGGAATGCGCCCCCGAGTTGCGGCCATACCTGCTCTACGCCACCGACCACGGCCTGGAAGCGGTATGGCCGACCGAGAGCCCAGAAAGCCGATGACTTGGCACAAGTTCAGGCATCGCACCAAGGTTGTCTCTGATGACGGCGGATCGTCTGGCGAGCCGTTGTGCGTGCTCTCGCGACTTCGGCGTGTCGGACGCCGTCACACCATCAACTACCGAACGTCACCATCACCTTGCGCGGAATAGCTCCATGACTGCGGACAAGCCAGCACACGTTTGCGGACACAAGCGAAAACCGAAGAGCGAGAACTTCAAATTTTCAGGAGAGGAAAAGCAATGGGCCGGACGGATTCGAAGGGTTCCTGATCCCGGGGTGTTGCCGTGGTCGGCCACCGTCGGGGTTGAAGAGCAGGGCCGCGGAGACAACGTCGGCCCGCAGCTCTCGGGCGTCGGCCGGAAGTCCGCGCCGATGTCGGCTGCGAACCGCGCGCTCAACGCTCGCCAATGCCGCTGTTCAGGATGCTTTTCAACGCCGACGGTGGCCGACCACGGCAACACCCCGGGATCGGGAACGCCTCGGCGGCCGCCAGGCCTATTGTTTTTCCCCCTTTGGAAATTCCAGGCTTGTCGCTTTTGCTCTTTGCTTTGACCTGGCGGCTGCCGCGAGCGTGGGAAGAAGCGGCGGTGACGGAGCCGATGCCGGCCGGAACCGTCCTTGCCACCGTGCTGCACATCATGCGCAAACCCGAAGCCTGGTTCACCGCCGCCACGTCCGAGGCCATCGACGCCGGCCGGCCCGGCAGCACGTGGCACCGGAGTTGCTCGATGCGAGTTACGATCGGCGCCCTGACAACCTCATCCGCATCAGGGGCGGGCATGAGCGCACGGGGGCGGTGGCTCCTGGCGTCAGCGCTGGGCGTTGTGGCGGCACTGGCCGTTGCGGGCGCGATCGCCGCTGGGAACAACCCGAAGCGCTACGTCCACCTCATGCCGTGTGGGCGCCCCGGGGCCGTGCTGACAGCGCTCGTCGTCGCGCCGCTGCTGCTCGGCGCCGCGGCGTGGCTCGTGCTGCGCAATCGGATCGCGCGAGGCATCTCGGCCGGGATCGCGGTCGTGCTCGCCCTCGCCATGTGCGCGGAGGGGCGCGGTTCACCGCCGGGGCGGATTCGTTCGGTGCTGATCCCAGGAGCGTCACCGTCCTGGGCGTCGCGCCCGGCGGGCGGTTCGAGCTGGTGCGACTGCAGTTCAGCTCGATCGGGCTGGGCGCTGACATCGTGCGGGTCCGTTCGCGGGAGGGTTTGCGCAGCCGCGAGGCAGGTCAGGACCTAGCCTGCTTTGTCGTGCCGTTCGACCATGACGCCGCACCGGAGCGCACCTTCGCCTCCGCGCGGTTCGTCGGCGGCACCACGGTCGAGGTCACCACCGCCGACGGCACCGCGTGGAACACGGCGTTCGGCCAGCACACCCTGCTCGCCGCGCCTCTCGTACTGCCGCGACTGACCTACCGGATTCAGCATGCTCCATCGAGGGCGTCCACACCGTGCCGGTCGAGCGCTTCGAGCCAGCACGTGACGTCGCCGACGAATGGTGTGTCCGCGGCGAGGTCGGGCTCGTCCAGGACGCGGATCGGAAGCTTCCTCGACGTCTCGCTGACGATCCGCAGCAGGCGGAACCCGAAGAGCGACGAACTTCAAATTTTCAGGGAGGGAAAGACAAGGCTTGTTGCCTTTTGCTTTGACCTGCGGCACACGTACTGGCGGACTGGTCGCCGCGTCAGCCTCACCACTACGCGGCAGACACACAAGCCGCAAACCGCCTAAGATGTGCAGAGCCGGTCAAAGGGGTGAAGCGTGGCGGGCTGGACGGCGCCGAAGGTCGCCAAGGCGATCGCCGGTCACCTCGGCCCGGGTTACACCGCGCGCGGTTCGGTGTGCGCCCGTCTCGACCTGTTACGGCGGCAGATCGAGGTGCGCCGCCGCGCCGACTCCGTCTTCGACAAGGAGCGGCGTACCCGGGTCGACACCCCGGCGGCGGAGCTGATCTGCGAGGTCACGTATCCGCCGGAGCACCTCAATGGTCCCTGCGAATCCCTCGGCGTCACCTTCCAGCTCAGGGCGGTGCACACCGCCGGCGAGGTCGCCTATCCGTGGCCGGCTCGCCCGGCCGACGACCTCTGCGAGCCGCTGTGGCACGACGCCGCGACGGTGGCCCCCCGTGCGTTGACCGCGGTCGCGGACGCGGCGGCGTTGGTCCGATTGCTGCTCAGCCGGGGGCCGCTTCCACCAGGCCGTCGATGAGCTAAACCGCGCGGATACTGCCGAGCTTGTGCTGGGCGACCTGACCCGCGATCAACGCGTCCAGCAGATCCACGTTGGCTGCCCTTTCACGGAGGCTCTGCAGCCAGGCGTCACTGCCCGGCCAGTCGAGCGGCAGCCCCCACTTCGGCCAGACCGCGACGAGTTCCTCCGCCAGCCGCAGGCCCGCGTCGGCCAGCGCGCGTTCACCGCTCGCGGCGGCGATCAGCACACTGTCCTCGACCGGGTACACCGCCGGCGGGCATCCCCGCTCGCGCTCGGCGCGGGCGAATGCGTGACAGGCGTCGACGATCTGCGGGATCGTCGGCGGCTCCCGCAGTGGCAGCACGGTCTGCCGTTCCAGCTGCGCCGCCACGTCGCGGAACTCCTGCTCATGGCGTGCGTGCCGGATGTCGGTCCCGCACTGCAACAGCATCAGCGTCAGGGTGGGGAACGGCCGGGTCAGCGCGTGTATGTGCGACGTGGGCCGGTACCTATCGGCTGAGCGGGTCCGTTCGAGCAGGATGCCCTGCATCACCGGGCCGATCCGGCGGAGCAGCCACCGCGGGCGGTACACGTCGAAGCTCGGGAAGATGCTCTGCCAGTCCGCGGTCATCCGCCGTGCCGTACCGATCGACGCCATCCCCCCATACTGCAGGCCGCTAGCGGGCTCGCTCGACGTGGCGGAGCAGGGCGAGGGTGTGCATGAGCGCGAAGCGCCGCGTGCCCGGGCCGAGCTGCTCCCACGGCTTCTTCCACGTCAGCTGCGGCGCGATCGTCCAGGCCGTCGCGCCCTCCTCGGCCAGGGCGCGCACCTGGTCGACCTCGGCCGCGTGGAAGGCTCGCAGCTCGGCCGCGCGCGTGGCCACGTGCTCGTAGGGGAACTGGTGCGCCGGGCAGGCGATGCTCGCGCCGAGGCCGGCGATGTGGTCCAGGGTCGACAGGAGGTCGCCGGCCGGGTCGTCGGCGGGTCTGCTCACGATCGCCAGCTGGGTCGGGCCCTCGGCCATCATGGTGTCGCCGGTGAAGAGGACGCCGCGGGAGTCCAGGAACACCGTGTGGCCGTAGGTGTGGCCGGGGGACGGGACGGCGCGGATCGTCACGTCGCCGAAGTCGAGCTCCTGCTCCTGGGAGAGCAGGACGTCCAGCGACAGGGACTCGTGGTGCTTGGCGACGTCCAGGGCCTCGGTGTACATCGTGTCCGTCACCGACGCCGGGGCGCCGGTCAGGTCCAGGGAGCGGCGCAGCTGGTCGAGGAAGCCGCCGCGGGCCGCCCGGACCGTGGCGAAGTCGTCGGCCCGGCCCATGGCGACGGTGGCACCGGACGCGGCCCGCACGCGGTCGGCGAAGCCCACGTGGTCGGGGTGGTTGTGGGTCAGCAGCACGGCGCGGATGGTCTCGATGCGGTGGCCGATGACGGCCAGCGAGGCCTGGAACGCGGCCCAGCACGAGGAGTGGGCGTAGCCGGCGTCGATGAGCACCGGGCCGTCGCGGGTCTCGGCGAGGAAGACCGTGATCGAGCGCAGGGCGTGGCCGTTGAGCGGGATCGGCACGGCCCAGACACCGGGGACGACCTGGGCGGGTTCCGGCACCTCACGGGCGCGGTAGCTCGCCTCGTGCGCCTCGATCGCGGGTATGGACATCGTCGGAGCGCTCCCTTACTGTTGGCGCCAACATACCGGATGGTCGGAATCAAACTCAAGCAACCGCAAGTGCAGGAGGACGGACGATGAGCGACGAGCGGACGGGCTTCCGGCTCTGGGCCGCCGCCGAGCCGGACCTGTGCGCGATCGTGGCCGCCGACGATCGGCGGATCACCTACGGCGAGCTCTTCGCCGAGGTGAACCGCATCTCGCACGGGCTGCGCACGCGCGATGGGCTCGAGGTGGGCGACACCGTCGCGGCCGTGATGACCAACAGCCCGGGGATGGTCGCGCTGTACCTCGCCGCGATGCAGTCCGGCCTGTACCTGGTGACGCTGAACTACCACCTGACCGAGCCCGAGGTCGAGTACATCGTGCGCGACAGCGGGGCCAAGGTCGTGGTGGCCTCGGAGCGGGTCGAGGCGATAGCCACGGCGGCCGCCGGGCCGGGCGTGCGCGTCTATGTGGACGGCGAGCCGAAGCACGGCGCCGCGCCGATGCGAGACCTCACCGCGGGGATGCCCGAGACCAGTCCGGACGAGACGCCGGCGGGCTCGCTCATGATGTACACCTCCGGCACCACGGGAAGGCCGAAGGGCGTCAAGCGGCCCCTGAGCGGGATCGACGCCGACACGGGCGCGCTGACCTATGTGTGGCTGTTCAAGGAGTTCGGCATGCAGCGGCCCGCGTTCGGGAGCTGGCTGGTGTCGGCGCCGCTGTACCACTCGGCCAACATCACGCCGGCGATGGGCGCGCTGCACGCCGGCGGCACGATGGTGCTGATGGACGGCTGGACCGCGGAGGGCTTCCTGGGCCGCGTCGAGCAGCAGCGCGTGACCGGCACGAGCATGGTGCCGACGCACTTCTACCGGCTGCTGCAGCTGCCCCCGCAGGTGCGGGAGCAGTACGACATCTCGTCCCTGCGGTACGTCCTGCACGGTGCCGCGCCGTGCCCGCGGGAGATCAAGCAGCGCATCATGGACTGGTTCGGTCCGGTCGTGTACGAGTACTACGGCTCCACCGAGGTCGGCACCACGATCGCGCGGCCGCACGAGTGGCTCGCCCACCCCGGCACCGTCGGGCGCCCGGCCTCGATCTCCACGCTGCGCATCCTCGACGCCGAGGGGCACGAGGTGGCGGTGGGCGAGACCGGGATCGTCTACATGCGCCAGGGCGAGGACCGGGTCGAGTACCACAACGACCCCGGCAAGACCGACGGCGCCCGCCGCGACGGGCTCATGACCGTCTGGGACGTCGGCCACGTCGACGCCGACGGCTTCCTCTACATCACCGGCCGGGCCGCGGAGCTGATCCTTGTCGGCGGCGTGAACGTATACCCCGCTGAGATCGAGGCCGAGCTGGTCGCGCACGAGTGGGTCGCGGACGCGGCCGTCATCGGCGCGCCCGACCCCGAGTTCGGCGAGGTCCCGCAGGCCCACATCGTGCTGCGCGAGGGCGCGCCGGGGCCGGACGAGGCGGTGGCGGGCCTGCGGGCGCACCTGGAGCAGCGGCTGGCCAAGCCGAAGCGGCCGGTGTCGTACGTCGTGAGCCCCGCCCTGCCCCGGGACCCCAACGGCAAGCTCTACAAGGCACGGCTGGAGGTATCGCATGGACTTCGATGACAGCGACGCCGATCTCGCGTTCCGGCGCGAGGTCGGGGCCTGGCTCGACGGGGCGCTCGCGGACGTGCCCGACCAGGAGGAGCTGAGCCAGGACGAGCGCGAGTCGTGGTCGCGGGTCTGGCAGGACCGGCTGTGCGCGGCCGGCTGGGCCGGGCTGTCGTGGCCGGTCGAGCACGGCGGGCGCGGGATGGACGCGCTCGCGCAGGCCATCTTCAACGAGGAGGCCGCGGTCCGCGGGGCGCCGTACCCGCTCAACGGCGTCGGCATGATGCTCGCCGGCCCCACGATCATCGCGCACGGGACGCCCGAGCAGCAGGCCCGGCACCTGCCGGCGATCCTCTCCGGGGAGACGTACTGGTGCCAGGGCTTCAGCGAGCCGGAGTCCGGCTCGGACCTGGCCAGCCTGCGCACCGCCGCGCGCAAGGTCGACGGCGGCTGGCTCGTCAACGGGTCGAAGATCTGGACCTCCAACGCGCACAACGCGTCCAAGTGCCTGCTGCTGGCCCGCACCGACCCCGACGCGCCGAAGCACCAGGGCATCTCCTACCTTCTGGCGCCGATGGACCGGTTCACCGTCCGGTCCCTGGTGATGATCAACGGCGACACCGAGTTCAACGAGATGTTCCTCGACGACGTGTTCGTGCCCGACGAGGACGTGCTCGGCGGCGTCGGCAACGGCTGGAAGGTCGCGCTCACCACCCTGGCCTTCGAGCGGGGGAGCATGGCGCTGAACCTGTGGGTGTGGGCCCGTCAGGCCGTCGACCGGATCGTCGACCTCGCCATCGAGCGCGGGATGGACGGCGACGCCGCCTTCCTCGACACCGTCGGGCAGCTGCAGTGCGACGCCGAGGCGGTGCGCATCGGCTCCATGCGCATGGTCGGCGAGAGCCGGGCCGGGGGCGTGCCCGGGCCGGAGACCTCGGCGCTCAAGAGCCTCTGGGCCGCGACCGTCCAGCGGGCCAACCGGCTGGCCGTGCAGCTCGACGACGCGGGCGGGGTGCTGCTCGACGGCGACGGCGCCGCCGCCCGGATGCGCCGCTACCTGCGCTCGCGCGCCCACACGATCGAGGGCGGCACCGAGGAAGTCCAGAAGTCCATCCTCGCGGAGCGGGTCCTCGACCTGCCCCGCTCACGCTGAGCGGAGCCGGTGCGATGCGAGCCACCTTCACCCAGGAACAGCTGGAGATCGCCAAGACCGTCCGCGCCATCGTGGAGGACGCGGACTTCACCGCCCGCGACGCGCTGAGCGGCCCGTGGCGGGCCCCGTCCTGCGACGCGCCGCTGCTGAGCGACTTCGGGCTGCTCGGCGTCCCCGAGGCCGCCGGCGGCGTCGGCTCCGGGCTCATCGACCTCATGGTCGCCGTCGAGGTCCTCGGCGAGCTGCTGGTGCCGAGCCGCTTCCCGTTCCACGCGGCGGCCGTCCAGCTGCTGTCCAGCCGGACACTCCCCGCCGACGTGCTGGAGGGCCGCCGGGTCCTCACGCCGGTGCTGGACTCCTTCGCGGCCTACGCCGAGCAGGCCGACGGCTTTGTGGCCGGGGACCGCCTCGTCGATGCCGCCGAGGTCACCCCGCGGCGCTCGTTCGACCCGTCGGTGCCGTTGTCCGGCGTCGCGCTCGACCCGGTGCCGACGGAGACGACACAGCGGGCGGTCCTGGTCCTCGCGGCGCAGCTGTGCGGGGTGGCCCAGGGCGCGATCGAGCTCGCCGCCGCGCAGGCCCGCACCCGCAGTCAGTTCGGGCGGATCATCGGCTCGTTCCAGGGAGTCGCGTTTCAGCTCGCCGAGGCGGCCGTGGCGCGCAAGGCGGCGTGGGACCTGACGCTGTACGCGGCCTGGGCCGTCGAGCACGGGCGCTCCGACGCCGCGATCCAGGTGCACGCGGCCAAGGCGGCGGCCGGGCACGCGGCGGTCTTCGCGGCCGAGCGCTGCATCCAGGTCCACGGCGGCATGGGCATCACGATGGAGGCGGATCCGCATCTGTACCTCCGCCGCGCCTTCGTCCTGGACGCGCTGGGCGGCAGCGGGTCGTGGCACCGGCGCCGCACGGGCGAGCTCCGGGTGCAGTCCCGCCGCGGGTAAACCGTCGACATCTTGCAGGTCAGGCACTTTTGGCACTAACATACCGGCTGGTCGGAATAGTTTGGGAGACGTCGTGAAGTTCGGCATCATGAACCTGTTCCCGGTGGGCGACGGCGTGTCCGACCACCAGGTCCTGCGCGAGACGCTCGAGGAGATCGGGCTGGCCGACGAGCTCGGCTTCGACTCCGTGTGGCTCGCGGAGCACCACTTCTCGAAGTACGGCATCCTCGGCAGCCCGGTGCACTTCGGCATGGCGGTCGCCGAGCGCACCAAGCGGATCACCATCGGCACCGCCGTGCTGGTGCTGCCGCTGCACGACCCCCTGCGCCTGGCCGAGGACATCGCCGCGCTCGACGTGCTCAGCGGCGGCCGCGTCTCGATCGGCGTCGGCCGCGGCTACCAGCCCTCGGAGTTCGCCGGCTTCGGCATCCCGCTCGCCGAGTCCAAGGAGCGCTACCAGGAGACCCTCGAGGTCCTGCGCCTCGCGCTGTCGCAGGAGGGCTTCTCGTACCACGGCAAGTTCTTCACCTACGACAACATCACCACCTACCCGCGGCCGTTCACCCCGGGCGGCCCGCCGATCCTGCAGGGCACGGTCTCCCCGGAAAGCTTCCGCGACCGCGGTGCCGTCGGCGAGTCGATCATCACCTCGCCGAACTTCACGCCGTTGGGCATCATGCAGAAGAACTACGACCTCTACCGGCAGGCCATGGCCGACAACGGGTTCGACATCGCCGCCTACGACGTGCCGTTCATGCAGCAGGTCTGGGTCGGCGACGGCGACGAGGGCCTGCGGGAGGCCGCCCAGGCCGCGCTGAACTACTACAAGTCGGTCGGCAAGGTCATCCCCGGCTCCGAGGAGGCCATGGAGCAGGAGAAGAAGTACTACGCGGCCGTGGCCAAGAACATCGACCTGCTCACCCTGGAGCAGACGCTGACCCACGGCGGCAACTTCGGCTCCGCCCAGCGGGTCATCGAGACCATCGAGATGCTCGGCGAGCAGCTCGGCGTCAACCACTACATCGGCTGGCTGCGCATCCCGTCGCTGGACCGCAAGGCCGCGCTCAAGTCGATGGAGGAGTTCGCCACCAAGGTCATCCCGTACTTCCGCGCCAAGGACGCCGTCAAGCCGGCCGCCGAGGCGGTCGTCGGGTGAAGATCAGCTGCTTCCTGAGCGCCCAGTTCGACCCGTCCGCCGACCCCTCGGCCGGCATCGACGACGTCATGGCTCAGGCCGCCGCGGCCGAGGCGGCCGGCTTCCACGCCGTCTACCTCGGCCACCACTACCTCGCGAAGTCGGCGTTCGTGCAGCCCGTCCCGCTGGCCGGCTACCTCGCCCACGCCACCACCCGCGTCCGCATCGGCTTCGCCGTCCTGCTCGCCCCGCTGTACAACCCGATCGGCCTCGCCGAGGACCTCGCCAGCCTCGACGTGCTCAGCAACGGCCGGCTCACGGTCGGCATCGGCGCGGGCTACCGCAAGCGCGAGACGACCGCGTTCGGCGTCGCCTGGGACGACCGCCTGCGCCGCATCCGCGAGTACGTGCCGCTGCTGCGCGCGCTCTGGAACGGCGAGACCGTCGACGCCGCCGGCTCCTGGGGCGAGGTGCCCGGCGCCTCGCTTGCGCTGCGCCCGGTGCAGCCCGGCGGCCCTCCGCTGTGGATCGGCGCGTTCGCGGAGCCCGCCATCCGCCGCGCCGCCCGCCTCGACTGCCCGTGGCTGATCGGCCCGAAGGGCAACGACGAGGAGCTCAAGCGCCTCCTGGGCGTCTACCACGAGGAGCGCGGCGGCAAGCCGGTCGAGCAGCCCATGAGCCGGGAGGCGTACATCGGCGACTCCTACGAGCAGGCCGCCGCCGCGGTCCGCCCGGACCTGCAGCGCCAGTACGCGGGCTACAAGTCGTGGGACGACGCCCAGAACATCGACGTCGACCGGTACATCGCCGAGGACTGCCTGGTCGGCGCCGCCGACGAGATCGTGGCGAAGCTGCGCCGCTGGGAGTCCGAGCTCGGCATCACCGAGGTGTCGCTGCGCCTGCAGTTCGTGGGCGCCGGCCAGGAGGAGACCATGGAGCAGATCGCCCGCTTCGGCGCCGAGGTCATCCCGCAGGTGCGCTCATGAGCGGTCCGGAGCGGAGCGGAGGGGCCGCTCATCAGATGCACAGCTTCCTCATGCCGGCGCCGGAGCTTGCGGAGGTGTCGGCATGAGCAATCTCGCGCACCTTGTCGAAGGCCGCGGCGACCGGACCGGCCTCTACGGTGAGGACGGCCGCAGCTGGACGTTCGCCCAGATCGACCGCATCGCCGGCGGGGTCGCCGAGGACCTGCGCGAGGCCGGCGTCGGCCCCGGCGACCGGGTTGCCTGCCACCTCACCAACGGCCCGGAGATCGCCTTCTTCCTCTTCGGCGCCTGGAAGCTCGGCGCCGTCCCGGTGACGATCAGCAGCCTCTACAACGCCGACGAGCTCGCGGAGTCCGTCGCGAAGACCAACCCCCGCCTGCTGATCTCCGACGGCACGCTGGGCTGGACCCGCGAGGCCGACGTCCCCGCGGCCGACGTGGAGCCCGACGCCGAGGCCTGCATCCTGTTCACCGGCGGCACCACGACCGGCCGGCCCAAGGCGGTCTCCGTCACCCACGGCGGCACCCGCGCCTCCCTCGCCCGGCTGGCGAAGGTCTCCACCGGCACCGAGGCCGAGCTCACCGCCGCCCCCGACGCCAGGCCGAACCTCATCGCGCTGCCGCTGTTCCACAGTGGCGGGCAGCACTCGCTGCTGTTCGCGTTCCACGTCGGCCGCGCCGCCGTCGTCTGGGAGCGCTTCGGCATCGACCGGCTCGCCACGCTCATGGAGCGGTTCCGGTTCGACAACTTCTTCTTCCTGCCCACGATGGTCTTCGACATCGTGCACGCCGAGCGCGACCTGCCGTTCGAGGGCGTGAAGTCGGTGCTCGTCGCGGGGCAGGCGATCTCCTGGCCGGTGCGCAAGGCGTTCGAGGAGCGCTACCGGGTGCCGATCCTGGTCAACTACGGCTCCACCGAGGCCGGGCACATCGCCGGCTGGACCGGGCGGGACATGAAGGAGGGCCGGTGGAAGCCCGGCTCCGCGGGCCGCGTCTACCCCGGCGTCGAGCTGGAGATCCGGGCCGACGACGGCACCGCGCTCCCGGTCGGCGAGGAGGGCGAGGTCGTCGTGCGTTCGGAGCTCACGAAGGGGTACGTCGACGACGCCGCCGCCTCGCAGGAGCTGGTCCGTGACGGGTGGGTGCACACCGGCGACACCGGGTACGTGGACGCCGACGGCGTGCTGTTCCTCGTCGGGCGCAAGCGCGACATGATCAAGTGCGGCGGGTTCCAGGTGTGGCCGGAAGAGATCGAGGACGAGCTGCGCGAGCACCCGCTCGTGCACGACGTGCGCGTGCTCGGCCGGCCCGACGAGCGCCTCGGCGAGATCCCCGTCGCGCTCGTCGTGCGCGAGGCCGACGACGCCGTCTCCGACGACGAGCTCGCCGGGCGGCTGGTCGCCTTCGTCCGCGACCGCCTCGCGCACTTCAAGACCCCGCGGCGCATCGAGTTCGTCCCCGCGCTGGAGCGCAGCGCGGCCGGCAAGGTCAGCCGCACCAAGGAGGCCACGGCATGAAATTCGGCATCATGGCCTCGCACCAGTACCCCCACGACGAGGACCTCGGCAAGCACCTCAGCGAGCTGTTCGGCACGGTGGAGCTGGCCGCGGAACTCGGCTACGACTCGGTCTGGACGATCAACCACTTCCAGTCCAACCTCGCCACCCCGCAGCCGATCTCGATGATGGCCGCGCTCATCCCGCGCACCGGCACCATGCAGATCGGCACCGGCATCCTGCTGCTGCCGCTGTTCCACCCGGTGCACGTGGCCGAGGAGTTCGCCACCCTCGACCACCTCTCCGGCGGGCGGGTCATCCTCGGCGTCGGGGCCGGCTACCGGGAGAACGAGCTCGCCGCGTTCGGGGTCGAGCCCGACACCCGGTTCCGGCGCATGGACGAGAGCCTGCGGGTGATCCGCGCCCTGTGGTCGGGCCAGCCCGTCACCCACGAGGGCGAGTACTTCCCGCTGCGCGACGCCTCCATCGGCATCCGCCCGCTCACCCCCGGCGGCCCGCCCATCTGGGTCGGGGCCGGCGGCAAGCGGGCCGTGCGCCGGGCCGCCCGGCTCGGCGACGCCTGGTACGCGCCCGGCAACGCGCCGAGCAAGAAGTTCCTGCCCGAGCACATCGCCGTCTACGACGCGGCCCTGGCCGAGTACGGCAAGGACACCGTCAACGTCGAGCGTCCTGTCGGCGTCGAACTGTACTGCGCGCCGACCACCGAGCAGGCCGTCGCCGAGGGCCTGCCGCACGCCCGCAGCGAGTACGCCACCTACGCCGAGTACCCGGCCCTGCGCTGGCAGCGGGACCGCTTCGACGAGCTGGTCCTCAACACGCTGCTGCTCGGCTCGCCGGAGATGCTCATCGAGCGCATCGGCTACCTGCGCGACCTCGGCTTCAACCACCTCATCTTCCGGCCCGGCTGGATGGGCCTGCCGGCCGAACGGGTGCGCGCGTCGCTGCGCCTGTTCGCCAAGGAAGTCTTCCCCGCCTTCAACCACTAAGGACTACGCCGTGAAGAAGACCGAAGCCGAGCTGCTGGAAAACCAGTGGGACGTCGAGAACATGGAAGTCGACCCCGAGGTGCTCGCGAAGTACGTGCGCTACGACGTCGACGAGGCGCGGGCCGTCGCCACCATCACCTTCGACCGCCCCGAGCGGCTCAACGCGATCCCGGTGGCCGCCTTCGAGCGCGTCGGGGACCTGGTGCGGGAGGCCGAGACCGACGACCGCGTGAAGGTCATCGTGTTCAAGGGGGAGGGCGATCACTTCGGTACCGGCGCCGACGCCTCCGAGCTGGGCCACTACATCGGCTACAAGTCCGGCACCGACAAGGCCTCGCGGCGCCGCCCCGCCCAGCGCCAGCGGATCCTGCCCGACCGCAACGTGCTCAGCTCCGGCTTCACCCGCCCGATCATCGAGTCGCTGAAGGCCACGATCTGCCAGGTGCAGGGGTACTGCTACGGCGGGCACTTCCAGATCGCGCTGTCCGCGGACATCGTCATCGCCACGCCCGACGCGCGCTTCACCCACCCGGCGTTCCGCTACCTCGGCCCCGGCCCGCAGGACATGTACCACTGGATCGAGAAGGTCGGCCTGACGACCATGAAGGACGTCATGCTCACCATGCGCGCGATCGGCGCCGAGGAGGGCGAGCGCAAGGGCCTCGTCACCAAGGTCGTCGAGCGGCACGAGCTGCAGCAGTGGGTCGACGACTACGCCGACGCCATCGCCGTCATGCCGCTGGACTCGCTCATGATGGGCAAGTCGATGATGCAGATCGTGATGGAGGCGCGGGGCAAGGGCCTCGGCGCGATGACGGGGTGGGTCGGGCACGGCTGGGCGACGAACGTCAGCTTCGAGGACGGCGACTGGAACTTCCTCAAGGAGCGGCGCGAGAAGGGCATCGCGCAGGCCCTCGCCGACCGCGACCGGCTCGTGGCCCCGTACTTCCGCCTCAGCCAGTCCCGCTCCAAAGAGGACGACACCAAGTGAAGTTCGGGATCCTGCTGGACCACCAGTACGAGCCCGGCGACGACATCCAGCGGCGCACCGGCGAACTGGTCGAGTACGTCCAGCACGTGCGCGACCTCGGCTTCGACTCGGTCTTCGGCATCCACCACTACCTGTCGTCGCTGAGCACCCCGCAGCCGCTGCCGCTGCTGTCCCGGCTCATCGAGCACTCCGGCACCATGCAGCTCGGCACCGGCATCCTCATCCTGCCGCTGGGCCACCCGGTGCACTGGGCCGAGGAGATCGCCACCATCGACCAGATGTCCGGCGGCCGGTTCGTGCTCGGCATCGGCTCCGGCTACCGCGAGGACGAGTTCGCGTCCTTCGGCGTCGAGCGGCGCACGCGGGTGTCGCGGATGAACGAGTCCCTCGAGGTCATGCAGCGGCTGTGGACGGGGGAGCCGGTCAAGTACGACGGCAAGCACTTCCAGCTGGACGGGGTGCGCTGCAGCGTGCTGCCGGCCCAGCGGCCCGGCCCGCCGGTGTGGGTCGGCGCCAACGGCCCGATCGGCATCGCCCGCATCGCCAAGCAGGGGCTGCCCTGGCTCGCCCCGTCCAACGTGCGGCGCAACTGGGCCGTCGGCAACCTCAAGGACTACCGCGAGCAGCGCGCCGCGGCCGGGCACTCCGAGGAGGGCGCGGTCTTCCCGATCCACCGGGACCTGTGCATCGCCGACTCCTTCGACGAGGCCTACGCCCTGGCGGGGGAGGCGGTGCGGCGCTCCTACGGCGAATACGTCCAGTACGGCATGGACTACTTCGAGTCGCAGTGGGAGGGCATCAAGCACAAGGCGCTCTTCTTCGGCTCGCCCGACGACATCGCCGCGAAGATCACCGACTTCGCCGACGGCGGCTACAACCACTTCGTGTTCCGCTCGCAGTGGCTCGGCCTGCCGATCGAGCGCTCGATGGAGATCGTCGAGCGGTTCGCCCGCGAGGTCATGCCGAGGTTCCGCGCATGAAGATCGGCCACCTCATCGTCCCGGCCGGGGACCTCGACGCCCAGGAGGCGTTCTACACCGGCCTCGGCCTCACCACCCGGTTCCGCGACGGCGACCGCTACGCGGCCCTGACCGACGGCACGGTCACCATCGGCCTGGCCGACGCCTCCCAGCAGCCCGTCCCGGGCCGGGTCGTGCTGAGCATCCAGGTGGACGACCTCGACGCGTGCCTGTCGGACGTTCCCGGGGCCGTCGTCGAAACCGGTCCGCACGAGCGCCGGGCGGTCATCAGCGATCCGGCGGGGAACCCGGTCGTGCTCTATGAGAGGCTCCCCTCATGAGCGTCGCCGTCGTCCGCCTGGATGGCCCCACGCTGACCCTGACGGCGAAGCTCAAGCTGCTGCAGGCGCTGCGCAAGGCGGCCGCCGACGACAGCGTGCGGGCCGTCGTGCTCACCGGCACCGGGGACGTCTTCAGCCGTGGCCAGGACCTGAAGGAGCTGGCCGCGGCGCTGCGCGACAACCCGGCCACGGCCGGTGACACTGTCGAGGCCCACTACAACCCGATCACGACGCTGCTCGCGACGATGCCCAAGCCGGTCGTCGCGGCCGTCAACGGCACCTGCGTCGGCGCCGGCCTCGGCTTCGCGCTCGCCTGCGACCTGCAGGTGTGGTCCTCCGCCGCCACCCTCTCGACGGCGTTCACCAAGATCGGGCTGACCTGCGACTCGGGCCTGTCGCTCACCCTCACCCGGGCCGTCGGCCACGCCCGCGCGTCGCAGCTGATCCTGCTGGCCGAGCCGTTCACCCCGCAGCAGGCGACCGGCTGGGGCTTCGCCGGCGACGTCGTGCCGCCCGGGGAGGTCGAGCCGCGCGCCCTGGAGCTCGCGGCCCGCCTGGCCGGCGCCTCCGCCCCGGCCCTGGCGGCCTCGAAGCGGCTCCTGGCCGCGGCCTCGCTCGCGGAGACGCTGCGGGCCGAGGCGCGGGAGCAGGTCGCGCTGGGCCGGACCCCCGAACACGCCGCGCTCGTAGAGGAGTTCTTCCGTGACCGTTCGTGACCGCACGATCGCGGTGCTCGGCGGCACCGGCCCGCAGGGGCGAGGCCTGGCCCGCCGCTTCGCCGCCGCCGGGCTCGCGGTCGTGCTCGGCTCCCGTTCCGCCGAGCGCGCCGAGGCGACCGCGGCCACCCTGCCCGGCAACGTCCGCGGGGCGTCCAACGCCGAGGCGGCCACGGCCGGGGACATCGTGGTCGTCGCGGTGCCGTGGGAGGGCCACGCCGAGCTGCTGCGCGAGCTCGCCCCGGCGCTGTCCGGCAAGATCGTCGTGGACTGCGTGAACCCGCTCGGGTTCGACCAGCAGGGGGCGTTCGCGCTGGTGGTGCCCGAGGGCTCGGCCGCCCAGCAGGCCGCCGCGATCCTGCCGTGGTCGACCGTCGTCGGGGCGTTCCACAACGTCTCGGCGGTCGTCCTGGAGGACCCCGAGGCCGAGACCGTCGACACCGACGTGCTCGTCCTCGGCGACGACCGGGCCGCCACCGACCTCGTGCAGGAGCTGGCGTCCACGATTCCCGGGGTCCGGGGGTTGTACGGCGGACGCCTGCGCAATGCTCATCAGGTCGAGGCGCTCACCGCTAACCTGATCTCCGTCAACCGTCGTTACAAGGCCCACGCGGGCCTGCGCATCACCGACGTTTAAGGAATATTGGTCGAAATGGAACTCGCCGGCACCGCCGCCATCGTCACCGGCGCCGCCTCGGGTCTCGGCGCCGCCACCGCGGCCGCCCTGACCGCTCGCGGCGCCAAGGTCTACGGCTTCGACCTGCAGCCGTCCACCGAGGACGGGCTCGTGGTCGACGTCACCGATCCCGAATCCGTCCGCGCCGCCGTAGCCCAGGTGGCCGGCGGCCCCGAACCGCTGCGCACGGTCGTCAACTGCGCCGGGATCGCCCCCTCGGAGCGCATCCTCGGCCGCCGCGGCCCGCATGACCTCGCCAAGTACGCGAAGGTCATTCAGGTCAACCTCATCGGCAGCTTCAACGTCCTCACCCTCGCCGCCGAGCACATCGCCCAGACCGAGCCCGACGACCAGGGGCAGCGGGGCGTCGTGGTCAACACCGCCTCCGTCGCCGCCTTCGACGGCCAGATCGGGCAGGCCGCCTACTCCTCCTCGAAGGGCGGCATCGCCGGGCTGACCCTGCCGGCGGCCCGGGACCTGTCGCAGTACGGCATCCGCGTGATGGCGATCGCCCCCGGCATCATGGAGACCCCGATGATGCAGACGGTGTCGGAGGAGTACCGCACCGGCCTCGCCGCGGGCGTGCCGTTCCCGCACCGGTTCGGCACCGCGGACGAGTACGCAAAGCTCGTCCTGTCGATCGTGGACAACGACTACCTCAACGGCGAGGTCATCCGCCTCGACGGCGCGCTGCGGATGGCCCCGCGGTAGCACTGACGTTTGCCTTGACCCGGGCCCGGGGACGCGGCGGGCGGCGCCCGGGGCCGAGGTCTGCTGTTCGCGGCGTGCCTGCTGTTCGCCGCGCTCGGTGGCCCGCCTCGGTGACCTGAACAACACCGAGGCGGCCGGCGTCTCGATCTGCACGCTGGAAACCGTCGCGCTGGTCCTGCACCTGCGCGCCGCCCCCCGCCGCGTCCGCGCGTACCGGTACACCCAGCGTGGCCCTCGGCCTGCTCGCGGCCCGGACGCCACTGATCCTGCTGCTGGCCGGGACGGCGGGCCACCTCGTCGTCGACACCGTCTTCCTCACCTTCAGCGTGCGCGACGCCGGCCCGGACGCGCACGTGCCGACGCTGCTGCACCTGCCGATGTTCCTGATCCTGCTGGCGCCGGTGGTGCAGCCGCGGCCCGCCGGGGCCGGGACGGACGCCGTGCGGTCGCTGCGCCGCAACGCCTGGCTGCCCTACGCCGCCCTCGCCGGCGGCTACCTGCTGCTCGTCGTCGCCGCGGCCCGCTCCGGCCTGTTCCCGTGGCTCGGCCTGATCGTCGGCGCCTTCGTCATGACGCTCGGCGTCGCCCGCGGCGTGCGCGTCGCCCTGGACGACTTCGGCACCGGCTACTCATCGCTGCAACGCCTGACCCGCCTGCCGGTCGACATCCTCAAGCTCGACCGCTGCTTCGTGGCCGAGCTCAACGGCGACCCGGAGCGCGCCGCGGTCGCCGAGGCCGTGATCCGGCTGAGCCAGATCCTGCGCATGGAGACGGTCGCGGAGGGCATCGAGGACGGGGACCAGGCGACGGAGCTGACGCTGCTGAGGTACCGCAACGCCCAGGGCTACCACTTCGCCCGCCCCCTGCCCCCCGACGGCGTCGAGCGGCTCCTGTTCGGGGCCGGCCTCACGCCGGCCCGGTCGACGTCCGTATCTTGAGCTCGCAGGCGACCCGGATCAGCTCGTGGGACTGGGGTTCGCCATTGATCGCGGACAGCAGCCGCTGCCCGGCTACCCGGCCCATCTCCAGCAGCGGCAGCGCGACGGTCGTCAGCGGCGGGCGCTGGTGCACGGCCAGGGAGCGGTCGTCGAAGCCGACGACCGCGACCGCGCCGGGAATGGCGAGCCCGCGGTCGTGAATCGCGGCGAGGGCGCCGGTGGCCAGGTCGTCGCTGGCGCAGAAGACGGCGTCGGGCGGGTCGGGGAGATCCAGCAGCGCGGCCGTCAGCGCGTAGCCGTCCTCGGGCGACCAGGACGCCGCGTGCCGCACGAGCACCGGGTCGGCGTCGAGGCCCGCCTCGCGCAGCGTCGCGGTGAAGCCGTCGAGCCGGTCGGCGGTGGCCTCCCAGGAGGCGGGACCGTTGATGAAGCCGATGCGGCGGCGGCCGAGGTCGAGCAGGTGCCGGGCGGCCAGGGCGGCGCCGCCGCGGTCGTCGGGCAGGATGCTCGGGACCGGCTCGGCCATGCCGTATTCGTAGAGGAACACGTAGGGCGTGTCCGGCATGGGCAGCGCGGGGCCGGAGCGGGGCCGCACCCGGTTGCCGGACATGATGATGAGCCCGTCGACCTGCCGGTCGAGCAGCCGTCGCAGGTGCTTGCGCTCCTTCTCCGGGTCGCCGTAGCTGTTGGCGAGCAGCACGGAGACGTCGTACTCCGACGCGGCCTCCTCGACGCCGCGCATGAGCGTCGTGGTGAAGATGCCCTCGAGGTCGTCGGTCAGGATCGCGATGGTGTCGGTGGTCCGCGCGCGCAGGCCCCGGGCGACCGCGTTGACCCGGTAGCCGAGCCGGCCGATGGTGTCCAGCACGCGCTGGCGGACCTCGGGGCCGACGTCGGGCCGGTCGTTGAGCACCTTCGACACGGTCGCGGTCGACACCCCGGCGACGGAGGCCACGTCGCGCATGGTGACGCGGCCCGGTGAGCTGCGTGCGGCGGTCACATCGCTCCTTAACCGATTTCGTTGAGCTTCGGCGAACGTCACTGTAGCAGAAACTCCAGCTGGGATACTTGACATGATCCGGACGCAGGGCTGTAACGTGCCCTCTACGAAAACGATTACGTAACTGGGACCTCGGAACTTCGCGTTCGGAAGGAGCATCGATGACGCAGCGACGGCGGCTCGGCCCCCAGGCCCGCCGGCAGCGGCTCGGACTGCTGCTGGTGGCGCCGGCCGTGCTGCTGGTGCTCGGGCTGTTCGTGCTGCCGGTGATCGTCACCGCGGTCATGTCCTGCTACGACTGGTCGCTGCTCGGCTCGCGCCGGTTCATCGGCCTCGCCAACTACCGGCGCCTCGGCGGCGACGCCACCTTCTGGCACAGCCTCGGCTTCACCACCCTCTACACCGTCATCGTGACCGCGGCGCTGCTCGTCGTCGGCTTCGCGCTCGCCTCCGCGGTGCGCCACCGCCGGCGCGGGGTCGGGCTGCTGCGCACCGCGTTCGTGATGCCGGTCGTCATCGGCTTCGCCACCGCCAGCTACATGACGCTATGGCTGCTCGACGACCGCATCGGCATCGTGCCCGACCTGCTGCGCAGGAGCGGGCTCGCCGACGGCCCCGTCTCGGTGTTCGGCAGCTTTCCCACCGCCCTGGCGGTCGTCGTCGCGCTGGTCGTCTGGAAGACCGTCGGCCTCACGATGCTGCTGCTCATGAGCGGGATGCAGGCCATCTCCAAGGAGTTCTACGAGGCGGCCGAGGTCGACGGGGCCAGGCGGCTGCGGGTCTTCCGCTCCATCACGCTGCCGCTGCTGCGCCCGACGCTCGCGCTGGTGCTCATCCTCACCGTCATCGGCAGCTACCTCGCCTTCGACCAGTTCTTCATCCTCACCCAGGGCGGCCCCGACAACCGCACGATCCCGGTCGTCTACCTCATCTACCGGGCCGGGTTCATCGACTTCAACCTCGGCTACTCCGCGGCCATGTCGATCGCGCTCATGGCCATCCTGCTCATCCTCACCACCGTGCAACTGCTACTGACCCGCTCCCGGGAGGACTCGTGACCCGGCGCCCCGGCTGGTTGCCGGCCGTCCCCTTCTACACCGTCTTCGGGCTCCTCGCCCTGCTCTTCGTCGCCCCGCTCGGCTGGCTCGTGATCGCCTCGTTCAAGACCGGCGCCGAGTTCGCCCAGACACCCCCGACCCTCCTGCCGCACGACCCGAGCCTGGAGAACTACCGCCGCCTGCTCGACGCCGGCCTGTTCCACAACGTCCTCAACAGCGCCCTCGTGACCGCCGGGACGGTGCTCGCCGCGAGCGCCCTGTCGGTCCTGGCCGGCTACGGCTTCGCCCGCTTCCGGTTCCGTGGCCGGGGAGTGCTGTTCCTCGTCGTGCTCTCCACGCTGATGATCCCGTTCCAGTCGATCGTGCCGTCTCTCTACGTCATCCTCGACGACCTGCACCTGACCAACTCGCGGCTCGGGCTCGTGCTCGTCTACACCGTGTTCGCCCTGCCCTTCGGCATCTTCACCATGCGCGCCGCCTTCGCCTCGGTGCCCGCCGCGGTCGAGGAGGCCGCGATCTGCGACGGCGCCGGCACGTTCACGGCGCTGCGGCGGGTGCTGGTGCCGATGGTCGCCCCGGGCGTGGCGACCGTCGCGCTCTACGCCTTCTTCACCGCCTGGAACGAGTTCCTCGCCGCGCTCATCTTCACGACCAGGCAGCAGTCGTACACCCTCCCGGTCATTCTGGCGAATCTGCAGACCGGCGCCGGCGGCACGCTCAACTGGGGCGTGCTCGAGACCGGAGCGGTCTTCGCGGCGGTGCCCTGCGTCGTCATCTTCCTGATCCTGCAGCGCTACTACGTCGCCGGGCTGACCGGCGGCGCCGTCAAAGGTTAGTTTCCTTTAGGAGCCCGCAATGCCCCCTACGCGCCGCCTGGCGCCGGCTCTGGCCGCCCTCGTCGCCCTCGTGTTAGCCGCCTGCAGCAACACCGACGCCCCCGGCGACAGCCCGTCCGCCGCGAGCGACCTCACCGGCGACGGCCCGGCCACCCTCTGGGTCCGCGCCGCCGACGAGCCGATGGACAAGGCCCTCGTCGCCGCCTGGAACGACGCCAACCCCAACCGCAAGATCACGATGCTGACCGTGCCGGACGCGCAGTACGTGCAGAAGTACGTCCAGTCCGTGCGCAGTGGCGACGCCCCCGACCTCGTCGCCGTCGACATCGCCAACGTCAAGTCGCTCACGAGCCAGAACCTGCTGACCGACATCACGAAGCTCGTCGACGCGCTGCCGTACAAGAGCGCCCTGGCCCCGGCCGCCGTGCGGATCAGCACCGCCGACGGCAAGATCTACGCGCTGCCGCACCAGCTCGACGTCTCGATGCTGTACTACAACAAGGACCTCTTCACCAAGGCCGGCCTCGACCCGCAGAAGCCGCCGGCCACCCTGGACGAGCTCGTCGCCGACGCCCGGAAGATCACCGCGCTGGGCGGAGACACGTACGGGTTCTCCTTCGCCGGCAACTGCGCCGGCTGCAACGCCTACACGCTGTTGCCGTACATCTGGGCCAGCGGCGGCGACATCATGAACGCCGACGGCACCCAGGCCACCCTCGACGACCCCGCCGTCGCGGCCGCCCTCAACGCGCACAAGACGATGTGGGACGAGAAGCTCATGCCCGCCGCGGTCAAGGACGACAACGGCGCCACGTGGCTCAACGGCTTCCAGTCCGGCAAGATCGGCATGATCGCGCTGGGCAGCTTCGCCGTCAGCGTCTACAAGGCGCAGGCCGGCCTGAACTTCGGCGTCACCACGATCCCGGGCACGTCCGGCACCGCGTCCTTCCTCGGCGGCGACGTCGTGGGCATCGCCCGTGGCGCCAAGAACGCGAAGACCGCGTGGGACTTCATCGCCTGGAGCATGTCCGAGGACGTGCAGAAGACGGTCGTGGCCAAGACCGGCCAGCTCACCGTCCGCTCCGACACCGCCGACAACGAGCTGACCAAGGCCGAGCCGCGCCTGCTGCAGGCCAACCAGCTCGTCGCCACCGCGAAGGTGCCGGTCACCGCGAAGTACAACTCCCTGTTCATCGACCCGACCGGCCCGTATCTGCAGTTCATCCGCGACTGGGTGTTCACCGGCGACCCGGCGAAGGCCGTCTCCACCGGCAAGTCCGGCTTCAGCAGCCGGCTCGCGTCCTGATCGTTTCCGAAGGAGTCAGCACCATGCACGACCTGAGCTTCCGGTGGCCGCACCCCCGCATCGACACCTCGCTCGGCCCGATCAGCGTCCGCATCCACACCGGCGAGAACGTCTACGGGCTCGGTGCAACAACGTCCGATGGCACCGGCACGGTCACGGCGGGCGAACTCACCTGGGCCGGCGGGCAGCAGGTCAGCCCCGGCGGCGCGGTCGTGCGCATCGACGACACGGACGGCGTCGTGCGGATCTCGGTCCGCGCGACGCACCGCGACGGAATCCGCTGCGTCGCCGTCGTCCTGCACGACCAGCCCACCGGGGACGTCACCGGCCTGCGCGAGGGCGACCTGCCGGTGCCGGTCACCGGGCGGGTCGTGCAGTACCCCAACGGCTGGTTCGACCTGGCGACCCCGCTGCTCGGCCTGAAGCGCCCCGACGGCTCCTGCACGGTCGCGCGCAGCCTGGACACCCAGGTGCGCGCCAAGCGGTTCGTCGTCGTCCCGCACTTCGCCTCACCGTCCACATGCGACTTCGAGCTGATCGCCGACGCGGACGCCACCCGGCCGAGCGCGGACTTCGCCGTGCCGACGTGGGAACTGCGCCGCGTGACGGACCTGGCGCCGGTGGTGGCCTCGCACACCGAGCACATCCGCTCCGCGTACGACCTGCCCTCGTGGTCATCGCGCCCGGACGTACCCGACTGGCTGCGCCGCACCGCACTCGTGGTCTCGCTTAACGGGATGCACTTCACCGGGCGCGTGTTCCTGGACTACGACGCCATGTTGACCACGTTGCGACGGCTGTCCGAGCAGATCGACCCGTCGCGGATCCTGGCCTATCTGCCCGGTTGGGAGGGGCGATATTACCGGTGGTACGGCCGGTTCGACGTCGATGAGCGCCTGGGCGGAGCGGCCGGATTCCGGCGGCTCATCGAGGGCGCGCACCGTCTCGGCACCCGCGTGATGCCCATGTTCGGCGCCAACGTCGCCGCCCGTGACCTGCCCGGCTTCGAGACGTGGGCCGCGCCCGGGCAGCTGCTCAACGCCAGCGGCCACATGCCGATCGGCTCCGTCGACTGGGACGCCTCGCGCCACTTCGACCACAGCTGGGGCGCGCTGATCAACCCCGCCTACGAGCCGTGGCGGCGGCACCTGGCCGAGCAGATCGTGCGGCTGCACCACGAGTACGGCTTCGACGCCGCGTTCCTGGACATCTCGGCCATGTACAACAACGACCCGCGCGGCAGCACGGTGCACGGCCTGCGGGCCCTGGTCGACCTGCTGCGGGAGGGCAGCCCCGACCTGCTCATCGCGGGGGAGGCCTGGTTCGACGGGATCGGCGGGCACATCCCGCTCGTGCAGGCCGGGCACCGCGACACCGTGCCGACGCTGCACGACGAGCCCGATGCCGCCCTGTTCACGGGGGCCAACCGGGCGTTCGGGCACGTGTGCCTGGGCGATCCGGCGTACGGGTCGACGGGTGTGCACGAGGCCGGCTACAACGCGCACTGGCGCCTGCCCGTGCGTGAGGGTGTCCTGCCCACGCTGACCGTGGTCGACGGCACGCTCGACGACGCGGCCGACCGGGTGGCGCTGATCATCCAGGACGCCCACGAGTACGCGGCGAAGTACCTGGCCTGAGCGGTCCTTCGTCCCGCCGTCCCCCGGGCGCCTGAGCAACGCCCGGGGGACGGCCTCCGCTTCTGGGGGACTCGCGCGCCGCGAGCACCACTGCGATCAGCCAACAAAGTTAAACATTTCGCTGTTGGACATTGTTCTATGGCGATTTAGTGGGACACACTGGGCGTTCCTGACCCGTCCGCCAGCGGGAGATGCCCATGTTTCGATTCACGTTCAGGCCG